>JAHIRM010000060.1 GCA_018818595.1 Bacillota bacterium | reverse complement strand
CTAATGTGCGGGGAGCAATACCCTGGAGGTAAGAAACCAATAAAAATCAAGGAGGAAGGAGTTATGCTTATAAAGATGGGGATTTGTAGTAATTGTGAGGGGGAACGCAAGGTGGGTGTTAAAGGTTTATGCGGTGGTTGCCGAAGCGCCATGGAAAGGGCGGAACCTGGGCATGAGGCTGAGGCGTTGGCCGCCTTCAAGAAGTGGATTTTGGCGACGGACGTACCGCCGGAAGAGAAATGTAATCCTGTCGTGGCAAACAAAGGAACGGTTGAGCCGACAAATTATCCTAAACAGGTCATCCTGAACTTTACTGAGGGCGATAGGGAGTTGTGGGAAGACCTGGAGGTACTGGCAAAAAGGGAACGGCGTCCGAAAATAGACGAACAGATTCTGTTTGTGCTGCAAAGGGTGATTGAACAAAGCAAGGATTATTTATATCCCTCGAAAGCGAAACAGTGAAGGAGAAAAGCGCATGAAATTGATATTGCCCTTGTTTGTTGAGATACCACGCAAAAAATCACCCAATAAAAGATTTTACCTGGGGCTCAATCCATACCGCAACACCCATTTCCAAATTTTGAATCAGGCAAAAGAGGCATATAAGGGATTGGTATCTGATGCGTATTTTTATTATTGCAACCTGCCGGGAAACAAGTTACTCCCACCGCCACCTTACCTTTTTCAGTACACGGTATTCCCGGGCAGTGCAAGGAAATTTGACCTCGCGAACATACTGTCCATTGTCCAGAAATTTACCGATGATAGTTTAATCGATCTTGGTGTGATACCAGACGATTCATATAAAATTATCCGATCAATAGAATATCACTTCGGGGCAGTGGACAAGACAAGCCCGCGCGTGGAATTGGAGATATCAAGCCCATTTGAGGGGCGCATCAAGCATGTGGACGTTCCCAAGGAGGGGACAAGAATGCCGCGTGAGATCGTCCCTGAAGTGGCTTAAAGCAATTATTTTACAAAAGTAAGGGTAAGCTATGTCAGATACAAAAACGCTAACGATTAAGACCACAAAAGGCAAGCGCAAAATCGGGAAAGGATCCCGGAAAA
Organism: Bacillota bacterium; assembly: GCA_018818595.1. Lineage (NCBI taxonomy): Bacteria > Bacillati > Bacillota > Bacillota bacterium. The sequence continues at coordinate 952 of JAHIRM010000060.1, read as the reverse complement.
TCGGCAGAAGTCTTGTAAAGTGCGCCCGATACAAAATGTTAGGGATTAGAGCAAAGAATAAGGCTCGCAAGGCCAGGAAAGAAGCCAATTTTAGGGCTAAAAAAGCAGCCAAGAAATTAGCAAGGGGAGGGAGGACATGAACTCAAAGAAAGGAAAAGATATATGCCAGATTGGGTATCGGGAAGAGTGCTGCTGTATCTGCCGTAATCAGTATCCGGCAACAGTCTGTAATTGTTTCGGGCAGTGGCGAAAAGACATGGTTTTCAATCCAAGCCCTTGGAACAATCGGCATGGTCAAATTGGATGGGCTTGCACCGTTTTCATGAGTGAAGGTGGAGGCAGGGTTATAGAAATATCAAGGAAACAGCACGGAATCTGTGAGTGTTTTATAAAGAAGGGGAAAGACATTTATGTAGTAAGGAAGCCCAAGAAATAAAAAAGGGGGGAACATGCTCCGCTGTAACTGGTGCGGTGAAGGGCTACATGGATATGCAAGAGCAATCTATCTTGATGATGATGGTAAAAAATATTGCTGCGGGTATTGTTTGAGGATGAAAATTCAGGCTGATCAGGCTGATAATGATGAAACCACTGAATTGAAACATAAACCCCCCTTTTCTGGTCTATAATATATTCCAGTCTTTAATGTCTTTGCCAGTTCAATCCTTTGGCTTAAACTAATCCCCCCAGGAACAAGGAAATACGAAAAGGGAGTCCCTGTTTGTTACGAGACCAGGTTTCTTTAGGGGATTTTGCAAAAGTTTCGTTAGGATTTATATTTGCCGGATTCCCTTTATCATACATGGCAGGGGTCAAGTCGTATTTTGCCAGCGGTCGGTTATGGGGCAATCCAACAACCTGCAAGATGCTTTCTCCACGACGGGTTACTCTGAGCATCAGAGGGCAGGCAACAAAAAAGGCCATCAAGAGATTACTCCTAATGGCCTTGTTT
>JAHIRM010000059.1 GCA_018818595.1 Bacillota bacterium | reverse complement strand
TGAAGAATTAAACAAGATTGAAGCGACTGCCCCAAGTTCAGTTAAGGAATGGCGAAAAGAACTGAAGCTAAATCGCCTTGCGATAGAAGATAGGCAAGCATATTACAAACGCCTTGCCGGAGAAATAGAGGCCAATGAAGCGGCAGGCAGGATGAAGCTGACCCCCAAGCAGAGGCGTGAACAGCAGCCCTACAAGGACGGTATCCCCAAGGAAGAAGTGATAGTCCGGTTTGGTACGGGCGTGTCAGAGTCCCGTGCGGCGGTATCCGAAGCCGTGGAGAAGAAACCGTCCGCCACAGATGAATTTTCTAAAAAGTATATGGCATGGAAACCAAAGCAGGTTGATTGGTCTAAGGAAGGGCTCAGAAATCTTGCAGCTAAAGCCTATACAAAATTTGTTATGAGGGAATACCCTGTTGCCCGGTTAGCCAAAAAAGCAGGGCAAAAACAAGCCGAATTGATAGAGCGTCAAATCAGAAGAATTAGAGGCAAGGGTGGAATAGTTGAAGATGCTGTTGCAGGGAAAGGACCAAGCAGAGTCAATGAAGATGGAACAATTACATACAAAAGCTCTAAATCCCTGAAGACAATTCTTTCACCCCTGAAAACCAAGACAGAATATAGAGATTATGAAATTTGGCGAACCGCCAAACGAGATGTAGCACTATACGAACTCAGGGATGAGGACCAATACAAGGATATTGACGTTGAGCTTTCCAGAAAGGTTATTGAGGAGATTTCCTCAAAGTACGGGAAAGATTTTAAGGGGTTTCAAGCGGTTGATAAGGCCCATAGAGATTTTGAAACAAAAACCATCCTTGAACCGTTAGTTGATATTGGTTGGTTGTCCCAGAAGAAGTTTGATGCCATTCTAAACTCTCCTGAAGCTGAGTTTTATTCTTCTTTTTCTAGGCAACTTGAAGATGTTGAAACAGAAATTACAGGAGGAACCGGAAAGACCCCATTTCTTTATCGGGTGAAAGGCACAAAAAAGCAACTCAGGGTAATCCCTTCCGTCGAGTCCACTATAAGCAATGCCCAAAGGGTTGTCACGCTTGTTGAACAACAGCGATTAAATCAGGCGGTTGTGAAATTAAGGGAAGTATCAGAGGATTTAGAAAAGTCTATCACGCCCATGCCGAAACGTAAACAGGGCGTTACCATCACTGTTGCTGAAAAAGGCAAGAAAACATACTACAAGGTGCCCGCAGACGTTCAGAAGGTGCTGGAACGATCCACCTCGAATGAAGTCAGCACGGTTATAAAATTGCTGAGCATTCCGGCCCGGACTCTTAGGGCAGGGGCAACTCTTTCCGCTGAGTTCATAGCAAGAAACCCTGTTAGGGATCAGTTTACGGCGATGGTCTATGCTAAATATGGCTATATGCCTTTTGTTGATTTTGCCAAAGGCATGTTTCATGTTCTCAAGCGAACTGATTTATTCCACGAATACAAGGCGGCAGGGGCAGAACAATCCTACTTTCTATCCCTTGACAGGCAAACCACCAATATGACTGCAATGGATGTAGTTGGGTATAAAAAGAAAGGAAAGGAACGATTCAGGACGTTAAACCCCATTGAAGCCCTTCGTATATTTTCCGATTGGATGGAAAGAGGGACAAGGATGGGGGTTTATCAAAGGGCAAAGCAGGCCGGGGCTAGTTCTGTTGAAGCAGCGACGGAATCAAGGGAATCAACCCTTGACTTTGGTAGAATAGGGGAGGAACGGGCACTTAACCAAATTATTGCTTTCTGGAATGCCAATGTTCAGGGAACAGATAAGCTTATCAGAGCATTTAAGAAAGCTCCAGGTAGGAGTGCCTTGCGGGTCGTCGCCGGGATAACCCTCCCCTCAATTATTCTTTGGGCATTAAACCATGATGACGACAGGTATAAGGAACTCCCTGAATGGCAAAAGAATTTTTTCTGGATTATTTTAACAACCAAAGATGGTCCGATAATCCGAATCCCAAAACCGTTTGAACTTGGCATTATCTTTGGTTCCCTTCCTGAACGAATCCTAGACTATCTATTTGAAAAAGATGTGGATGAAGTGAAATCCATTGTAAGAGCTGTCAAGGATGGTGCGATGCCTGGATTAATTCCGACCGCTGCCCTTCCCGTCATTGAACACATAACAAATTATAGTTTCTTCAGGGAAAGGCCACTTGAAAATCTTGGCACACAAAGACTCCCTGAAGCCATGAGATACACACCTTACACTTCGGAAACCGCAAAGGCTGTTGGGAAGGCCATTGATATCTCGCCTATCAAATTTGAAAATTGGGTACGGGGTTGGACAGGAACTTTGGGGTCAACCGGGATGCACTATATGGATTTTCTTTTTGGTGATGAAACCCCTGAAGTTGCTAAGCATTGGTATGAAACCGCACCCGCAGTGAAGGGTTTTATTGCAAGAGAACCGATTGGTGGTGCATCTAAATATGTAACCCAATTTTATGAGATGTTGCAGGAAATAACAGAAGCGCAACTTGGGTATAAAGCTTTACAGAAGGTTGATCGCACTGAAGCAGACAAATTTAGAAAGAATAACTTGAAGAAAATACGGGCCTATAAACGTGCTGGAAATGTTTCGAGGGGGCTTTCAAACTTACGAAAACGACGAGATAGAATTATGAATAATAAACAAATGTCGTCTGAAGAAAAACGAAGCAGGGTGGATTCGATAAACACACGAATTTCCATGATTTCTAAGCGCTTTGTGCAAGTATATAAAAAATAACCCATACTGGAGGACACACCATGAAGAAACTCATACCAATTTTTACCATCTTAACCGTATTCGCCTTTGTCGGCGGGGCGTGGGGGGCAGGGGTAGGGCAAATGCCTATAAAGGTATACAAGTTATATATGGACCCTT
>JAHIRM010000058.1 GCA_018818595.1 Bacillota bacterium | reverse complement strand
TCCACTCGACAAGCTCATAGTCACAGCCACCAACAGTGGCTGGACGGCTTGTCCGTCCAGTCCAATACTATAAGGCGGACGGACGGCGGACGGACAGATGGCAAGCTAAAATGGGGGATTTTCGGTGGTTTCGTCCGTATTTAGGAATGATTTGCAACAAGGAGGAGCAAGATGGAATATCTTTTATTAGGTCTGGCAGTAATTTTTGTGGGCGATGCCGTCTTTAAAGTACGCAGTGCTTCCAAGGGTGAGCATATTATAGTACAAACCCCCGGAGTTGGGGCAATAGGCGCTGTGGTTGATGTCATCATTGCGGCGTTAGTTATCCATGCCATATGTTATTGGTAATAACTTGCAACTTGGACAGACCACTGGCTGAAAGGAGAGTAGGATGGGTTTAAGCTATCTATTCAGATGTGACACCTGTGGGTACGAAGTAACGGCAGACATATCTTGGACTCTATGTGAGGAAGATACTTTCGTCCACGATGGGGGGTGGGAAGACTTGCCCGATGGGTGGGGGCTTAGGCCTATTGCTCCCTATGGGCACACTGGTGATCTTGGGCCTGTTGAGTTGATTTGCCTATCTTGTCTAGACAAGAAATGAAGAAGCCAACTAGGGTAGACGAGCTAATGAAGAGGCGCTTCCCCGACACAACGCTTGTCGAGGGGGGTCTGCTCTTTGAGGGTAGTCGCTTAGTGATAGGGGGGGAGACAGGAGCAGGTAAGAGTTATCTTACCTTACAGCTAGAGCTAGAAGCTGCTGCTGGGGAGCCTTGGTTGGGGTTGTGGAAGGTAAGGAAGCCATTGAACTCTCTACTTATCCAGACTGAGATCACCGAGGCTTTGCTGGCAGGTAAGGGTAGTAGACTAGCAAGGTGGAAGGCTGGTGCCCCCATTCCTGAGAACTTCTGGCTGTCTACGGAAGAGAGTTTCTCTATCGTACAGGAAGCTCCTGGGCTAGAGCGGATGTGTGGGGAACTGGATATAAATCTTGTAGCATTTGATCCACTGTACCAGATGCACAGTGGGGATGAGAATATGGTTCATACCATTAAGCCCGCGGAGGAAGCATTTGATTTAGTGAAGGGGCCAAATAGGGCAATTATCCTTGACCACCACTTCAATAAAGCATCGTCGTTTACGGGGGGTAAGCCGTCTGTCATGTGGTTGAGAGGATCGAGTGCGTGGGCTGGGTGGGCAGATACTGTCATGCTCTTGGTGGGGCAGCCGGGGGCACCACAGGCTAAGCTACATATAGTAAAGGCGCGGAATAGAATGGATGCCCTTCCTGGGGCGATTAAATTGGAGTGGCAACCGAGGGGGAAGTTCTTTAGGGTAGTGGAAGAAGAGGTGGGGAGTGAGTACGCCGCCATCCAAGAGATCTTGGAGGAGCATGGGGGGCAGATCAAGCAGGGAGATCTGGCCAAGGAGCTGATGGAGAGGGGGTACGGCGGGAGGACGAAGGCATACGCTATTGTCAAAGAGGCTATAGATATTGGATTTTTGACTGGAAGTGGGGTGATGGTAAAACTTGACAATAGAGGGAAGAGTTGATAGAATATAGGAAGGAGGGGAAGATGAATGTAGAGAAAGCTATTGCAGTACTAAAGGGTAAAGCACGGGGATATGGTGGTACATCGAAAGTCCAACGTAAGTCTTCGGGAAAGGTAGATATGGTAGGGGGGCTTGACACCACAGTTACGTATGGCTCACTACTGAGAATACTCCAAGCTTTGGAGGATGAGCACGAGGTTCCCATTGAGACTCCAAAGCTTGCGGAAGGGGACTACGTGGCAGTTGTGGGTTACAGCGCGGGTGCTGAGGTAGGCGAACGCGGCAAGATTATCTATATAGACTCCTGTGAGTATACTCCTATCCTAGTGGAGTTCCCATGCCATAATCCAATTAGGAGTACTGGGGCTGGTAAAACTGCTAATGGTCATGCTTTTTGGTTCGACGTGGAGGAACTCAGGAGAATGCGATAATGCCTTACTATGAAGTAGAGATAGTAGGCTCCCTCCAAGTACTCGCCCTCGACGAGGACCAGGCGGAGAGCATAGTAAGGGGCAATTTAGAACATGTTCTAAAGAGAGTAGAGATTACATTTATGGAGCCTCTTGGGGAAGATTACGAAATGGAGCCCCCTGATTCCTACGGGAGACCCCCTCAGTTCTGAGGAAGAGGATAGAAAACTTGGTAGTGTATCATTTTGAATGTGGTATAGTTCTACCCTGGGAAAGACGGTGGCACGGCAACCCTATTCAGCCTACTTAATTGGGTGTAGACCGGCGGTGTCGCTTAACCGATACCGCTTTGCCACCGTCTTTCCGTTTGTGCGGAGAAACAGGGACAATTTTCTTATTAAAAAATGGTTAGCGAGGGGGCCTTGACAAACGCCATTACTATTGTTATAAAGTGGTGGGAAGTGGCGAAATGTGGGTATATTCCACTTGGCAAACAATCCCACCCATGTAAGGGAGGCGAAATGGCAACTATAATAAAGAATACAGATTTAACAAGAGTAGCCGAGGGCATAAAGCCAGATTCTAAAAAACGAGTGGTTTTGCCCAAGGCCTTGGTGGGGGAAGGTATCACCTATCATATATACAGCAACAGCAATGGGCAGATTATTTTAGACCCACAGATAACCATCCCTGCTTCAGAGGCTTGGCTATTCAATAACCAAGATGCCATTGCATCAGTTCGGCGAGGCCTTTCAGATGCTGCACAAGGTAAAGTGTCAAAGGTTGACCTTAAAAATCTATAGGGTCAAACGTTTTGTTCGGTTTAGAATGGACAGACAAGAGGATAGAAAACTTGACAAACTATTTTAAAGATGATAAAATAAGCTAACTGGCCAAAAACTAAAAAGGAGGTAGGTATGGCAGATTTCTGGACAGGTCCATCGGAGATTACCACTATTAGGGGAATGGTGGACTCTGCTAGGCAGCAAATGGGTGGGTATGGTAAGAAGCAAAATATCATATCACTCGTGGACGTAACCCAGACCCTTACGGATGAGACCACGGAGGAGCTGGAGACTCGTACCCTTTTTATCCCAACACAGGGTAAGAACTCTAGCATCTTCGCGGCTAGTATCCGGCAGGCAGCTGGGGTCACACCAAAGGATAGCGTGCTACATGCTATCGAGGGGAAGGTCGTCACGTTTGGGGTCTCTTATCAGGACTTCGTTACCAAAGAGGGCGAAGACCAAAGGATGACCATTTATCGTGTGACTGATATTGCGGATGAGGCTAGGGTGGTCTCGGAAAAGGAGGTACTAACTTTCTTGGGGAATAAGACCCCCGCGGAGGTTATGGCAGGGAGGGGAGCGTTTAGTGGGAGTGATTTCTATGGAGTCCTCGCCACAAGAGCAAAGACTGAAGGGCACTTTGGAGACAAGGTGGCTTTAGTAGATGGTCGCTATAGTGTAGCAACATAGGGCATAGGCTGTGCCAGAGAAGGAATGGGCTGCTTGTGGTCCGACTCCCAGCGGGAGTAGGGCAGTAGCTACCACAAGCAGGCAGGGAGAATTGATGGGAAAGACTTGGGGAAAGATCCTAAGTGCCCTCGCGGGAATGACCGTACCTGGTAGGCCACCAGGGAAGCAAATACCGCCAGCCTATAGTTTATGCCCCGGGGGGCGCCCTACCGATGACAAGAGCCCACGGGCTCTCCTGGAAGGGTAGTCGGTAGACCACAACTGGTGGGTTGACCTATACCTTACGGGGTAGAAATCACCCACCGGTTGTGCCAAAAAGGAGGAGAATATGGATAAGTGTCCAATTTGTGGCTATGACCCAAATGAGTTAGTAATCCCCCTTGCTACTGGTTGTAATCCAGTACATATAAAGCAGACCTGTTGGTATGATGAAGAGGACTCCGAGCAGACAGCTGCCGCCTTTGTTAGGTTCCTTAGGAGTAGGACTCCCAGTTGGTTCTATGATGAGTTAAGGAAGCAACTTTTCAAAGGGAATTAGACCTATGTTGACTGACTTTATCTGCCCCGATGGTGAGCATACAGGTATTCTAGGGTGCCTAGTTACATGCCGTATGGAGAGGAGATGTCTTTCCCTTCCTACTCTCAGGGAGTGTGCCCGAACTCGTCCGTGGACTGGTAGTCCGTCGGTGACACAACTACTCAATGGCACACAGATGGAGTTCCTAAAGATTACAGTGCCCTATGCCATCCGTCCGGAGTCAAGGGCCTTCGCTCTCTTGGGGACCCGTCACCACGAGAGGCTCGCGGGTGGCGCCATCGACGATGATACCATCTCGGAGGAACTCTTCGAGGGAGATACCTACAAGGGGCACCCGGACTACCTGGAGGGGACCACTCTCTGGGACTACAAGACGTGGGGGAGCTATAGGGTGACTCGCTTCTTGGGCTTGGTGTCGGAGAAGATTGATGACCCCACGGGGGCCGTCTATGAGAAGTCGGGTAAGTGGGGTAGAGCAGGGAGCATCAAGCAGGTGAACTTGTGGACTAGGAGTCCTCTCATGGCAGATACCCATGAGCCTACCTTACAGCTTAATGCTTATAGGTTAGTGGTGGAGCAGCATGGGTATCCTGTTGAGAGTATGCGTTTGCAGATTACAGTAAGGGATGGTGGAT
>JAHIRM010000057.1 GCA_018818595.1 Bacillota bacterium | reverse complement strand
TGCTCAGCTTTGCGTTATACAAATAAAACGAAAGGATAACGAAATGCCCTCCAAAACTAAAACTCTTGTTAAAGAACACAAATGTCTCGATTTAGACGAAATAGTTACCATTACAACCACACAAAGGACCATACCGGGCAAAAAACCATGGCTTACAGGCTTCGATTGTGACAAGCAGCACTCTTGCCCTATAGTGGCATCGTCAAACAAAAATCCTAAAATCTTAGCTTGTCAATTATATTCTATTTTCAAAAAAAGAGGCACCCGATAACCTTCATACATTTCTTCTGTTATTTTAAACGAATATAACGTAATCCATACTCCATCTCGGGTTAATGCACGGATGCTAACATGGTCATTATATTCACCATCATCTGCACCCAATTCAAACACGATGTCTTTATTCTTCATTTTTTTCCCTTTAGTTTGGAGGTTAATAAAAATGTATAACAAATCATTCAACCAGACAGGCAAAATAATTGCCATGCAATACAGGCTGTTCTTTTATCTGTTTTCTAATTGTCTTTTCCATCATATCACCTTTCTTTCGTAATCGTATCTTTATTTTGAAGTATGTTTATCAGTGCCCTTAAGTTTATATTTAGCTCTTTAAGACTTCTTGCAGTTTGGATCTGTGTTGGTTGCCCTGGGTGGTAATCTCCTTTTCCCATTGCATCTATAAAGGCATCTGATATGTCTTCATCGACAACGCTTAATTCTTTTTCTTCCATAATATTCATTGTATCTCTCCAGTTCGATAAAATGGTTTATAACAATTCAGTTGAGCAGACGGGAACCACAGGCGGGCTTTGAAAATATATTGAGCACCCGCTGCTCACTTCTACGTTACTTTGCAAACAGAACGTCTGCCGGTGTTTTTAAAAGTTTGGAAAACAGCTTAGTCTGATCTTTCGTAGGATCTCGATAGCAATTTATTAGCTTTGATACAATCGCTTCATCGATTTCTGCCGCGAGTGCAAACCTGCCCTGATTATCAAAATATTCAACTATCTTCAGCCGCAATATTTTTCTGATTTGTTTTGATGGTTTTGTTTTCATGATTGTCTTCTAATCTTTTTTTTCGTGTTTGTCAAGATAATTGTTGACAAATAATAAAATAGCATGTAAGAGTAAGCTCAAATGATGGAATATTCAAATATAAGTGGCTTCGATTCTGTGACACAAGTTTTATCACAATATGTTGATAAATCTTGGTTTAAGGATGAACATTGTTATCGTGGATCTTATATTCATAATTATATCAAGAATCATTTATTGGGTGTTTGGAATATGCCGGCGCCGGATGAATATAAAGGCTATATTGAATCCGGATTATTATGGATTGAAAAAAATGTTGATAAGGTTCTCATGGTTGAAAACGGTGATAAGACCCGGCTTGTGGATCAACAACATCGGTATAGTGGACAGCCGGATTTATTAAACACTTTAAAAATTAATCCCAAACCCGGGATTACGGACTGGAAAACTTCTATTGCCTTTTCGGTTGTTTGGGCTGGTCAATGTGCCGGCTATTGGAATCTTGTTCGTTTGAACGGATATCCGGATGCTGACTGGGCGGTGGCTGTTCGGTTAAGAAAAAGTGGAAAGATAGCGCTTGCCAACTTTATTCAGAACTTACCATTGGAGTTACAATATTTTTTAAATGCTAATGCGGCGCATAGACGGTATGCTTTAAAAGTTACATAGGAGAGTAAAATGGGACTTGGGGTTCATTTTGATGATGATTATAGTGAAGAAATTCGTCGTATTCAATTGATACTTGAACCAATGTATCATCTAAAACCAACTAATTTACCTTGTAAAACACCTAATAATTATGGATATTCTCATCCAATAATTAAAGCAGAAGATTTGAATTTCCCAAGAGAATATTATGAATCCACAGGTCTGCCAAAAGAAGAAATAGATGCAGTTGAACAACAATTTATGAATCACAAAACAAGAATATTAAAAGCAGAAAAGCAAATAAACTTTAAATTATTAAATAATACTCAAAAATATGAATTGGGTAAAAAAATAGGAACGAAAGGGGACTAAATGCCAGAAAAAAAACCACTTTCCATTTCTGATTTAATCGACAGATTGCAAAAATTTAAAGCCGAGCATGGTGATTTGCCTGTTTATGGTGCTTGTGATGGGGGATTTGAGTTTATATTAAACATAGAAGGCGATGTTCTGCTTAAAGAACCACGGACTGAAAATTCACAACATCCAGAACTTTATCCACCTACGCTTTATCCAAAACGGGTTGTGATAGGGGATTCATGAATTTGATAAAGTTATTCTACCACGAATCGATACGCTAACCATTAGCACTTATATTGTTTACCGTTGCTATGGGCGTGCTGTTGATAATTAGTCTCGCTATTTTAATTTTTAAATAACGAAAGGATAAGTTATGGGAAAAAATAACGGCAAGGTAAAAACATTGAACGATGATTTTAAAGTCTTAGCGCGATCAATAGAATTGATGATATTTTCAATATACGGTAAGAAATTAAATTTTGGGTTGATTATCTCTGATGCTGTATTTATTACTAATGTAGCAATAGATAATGAAATGATTGATTTCTTAAAAGAAAGAATTAGGTTTTTCGAGCAAAACATAGACAATGTAAAAATTCTTTAGCCAAAAAGAAAGGAGGCTCTTAAATGCCAGATGAAAAAGTAATACCCATGTTTGAGGTTGCCAGTTCTAACATCAAAGCTATTGGGTATCATCCCAGCACTCTTACCCTGCGCATTCAGTTCAAGGCCGGCGGCAGATATGATTATCTTGGCGTGTCTCCTAGGGTAAGTACGATTGCACTAAATTGAATATCCCGGCATAAAACAAAAAGGAGGGCTCGATTTGACTCAAACATATAAAAGTAAGATTGACCACGAAATAGTCGAAAAAGTTTGTAGCGACTGCGGCATAATAGCAAACATACCTGATCATCTGGAATGGCATGGATTTAAGCATTTTAATTTTGGCATCGAATATGTCTCATTATTTGATTCAGATATGCATTATGAACTGGATCTATGTCGGTATTGTGCTACAGAATTATTCAAAAAATTATTAAAAAATGTTCGCCGGCAAGTTTTAAAAGAGTCAGCTAAAAGGACTGCTTGCGATTGTGTATCGCCAATTTTATTGGGCCATGAAGATTGTGAATCTATTCCGAAGGGTTATGCCCGTTGCCAGGAATGCAGACTATTTATTAAAATTTAAACAGAGGATTATCATGAATGAAATGTGTGATTTTTGTGGGGGAAAGATCAGGTTTATTTATCCATTTGATCCTGACGGAGAAATAAATGCCTGCAGCGAATGTTCCGGTTTTTATGGGCCACGAGCCCGGGAAATAGCCTTTAAGATAAAAAATAACATTTCCGAAAATATGGCTGAATTTTTAGAACAACAATATTTTTATGTTGAACCAAAGATTAAAGCTTGGGTTAAAAGACATCTTGATGAATTAATGGCTCC
>JAHIRM010000056.1 GCA_018818595.1 Bacillota bacterium | reverse complement strand
GTACCAATTATGAGACCTATTCCCGATTGGGTCACCAAATCCACACTTGCCGAACTCGACCATACCGTCAACAGGCTGTTCGGTGATTGGCAGAAGCTGTATGAGGCGTTTCGCAGGACGGATAATGTGTTGACACAAGATGAATATTGTGTTTCTAAGGTGAAATTAGGGAGGCTTGCGGCTGAATTAATAATAAATGGTTATGGTCTTTTACAACCAGTATCGTCACTTGAAAAATATTGGGACGAATACTACAAGTTATGGAAGAATCCCGATAACCGCATACCAGTATGGAGGGATTGACAAATGATATACATAGGATTAGATTTAGCACTCACAGTGACAGGGTTCGTTAAGATTTGGGAAGCCAATATCGGACGCGCACTCATTACTACGAAAACAAGGGGTGTCGATAGACTGGATTATATTTGCAACGAAATAATATTGAGAATCCCGCCTAAAGACTACTATATTGGTATTGAGAACTATGCTTATGGTCGCCCTAATCAGGCTCACCAAATCGGAGAACTTCACGGAGCGTTAAAACACCTCTTCTTCCGCTTTCAAATAGAATACAATCTATATGCCCCGAAGAGTATTAAAAAGTTTGCCAGTGGCAAGGGAAATGCAAAGAAGGAATTGCTCATACGAGACGTATTTAAACGGTGGGGGTTCGAGACGGATAATAACAATCTTGCTGATGCGTATGCCATAGCCAAACTTACAGAGGCACACCATAAGGTATTGACCTGTGAGGCTGCGATTGAGGATTACCCTGTGTTTCAGCAGGAAGTATTACGGGGTATCCTGAATCCAACACCTAAGAAGAGGCGTAAGAAAAAGGAGTTGATATGAGAACTATACGATTTCGTGCGTGGGATAAGTTAAATAATTTAATGTGTGAAGTTGATGAAATACACTGGTGTAAAGGTGGAATAATGGTATTTGGGCCAGGGCATCATATAGCAAATGATTGGCTGAAAAATGATGAAATTATACTCATGCAATACACCGGATACAAGGCTCGCAATGGTGTGGAAATTTATGAGGGGGATATTATCTACGCCAAAATAGATAATGGCGGCGATGGAATTGATGAGCCGTATATCGTTGATGAAGTACAGGGTACGGTGATAATGAAGGATGGATGCTTCGGCTTTGAGGATAAGGATAACGGATTTTACGGTATTGACGTGGCAGACCATCACGATGTAGAAATTATCGGAAACATACATAAGGAGGATTAATATGACCAGAATACCGAGAACCTTTGACCATATCGCACGCAAGGCAGTCGGTATCGCTGCGGTATTCGTTATCGTCTTATTTGCCGTCTATTGGGCGGTACATATTATTATCTATTTAACCGATAAGGGGGTGTTATGAAACTTGAAATAATCCAATACATGATGCCTGATGGCAGAAAAGTTCCAAACAGTTTAACAATTCCCGATGAATTAGGTGAGAAGGTTGCAAAGATTAAAGAAGCTGGTTATGTGTTTTGCTGTGAGATGTTACAAACGGGTCATGTCGCCCTTTATGTTTCTGATGATGTTAATGGGGTTGATGTTGGGACAGAAATAGCAGAGAATCGGGAGTGTGAAAACAAACCTGTTAATGCGTTAATCAGGATGATAAAGGAATTTGACTTTGATGAAGCTAAGGAAATGATACAAGAGTTAGGTTAAATATACCTGCCCGAACTGTGGCGGGCAATTTTGTGATAAATGTAAGGGAGAATAACAATGCACCCATTAATAGCGAAAGAAGTAAGGAGAATAAATCAGCGGGCAATAGACGTTGTTCAGCTTGAAAATGAGGTACAGTTGGCTTCAAGAATCAGAGATACTTTAAGGCACAATATTAAACATAGCATGATAGAAATTTACGTAACCACTGTGGAATTGGCAATGTTTGACGTAGATGAATATGATATACAGTCTTTGATTTGTATTGCGGAAGAAAGTGGATACGTAAAAGAAAAAGAGGGGGAAAATGCAATTTGTCAATATAAATATTTTATTTTTACCAAGAATGAACGAAAAACAGAGCTATATGTTAAAGTTTATTTCAGTAAAAATAGTAAG
>JAHIRM010000055.1 GCA_018818595.1 Bacillota bacterium | reverse complement strand
CGCCCAGACCTCGTCCGTACCTGCAAGTTTGATCTCGATCTCCATCGTTGTTTCCTTTTTGTTGGTCCATCCTTCTCCCTGCGGTTACGGCGCAGGGGGTGAGGGCGCGTCGAGTTAGGGGTGCAGCTCCCGTTATGATGTCCCACGCATAGGCCAGAGGTCTGGGTCTGGGCTAGGCCCTGTAGCGCCATATTGGATGTCATCCCAGTAACCGTCCAGCAACTCGCAGTCCAAGTCGGTATAAGCTGACACTACACAACGCGGCGCACTATCCTCGGGATCAACTACCGCGCGCCGGGATTCGGCCGCGGACTCCTGCAACAGACTGACTAGATAAGTCAGACACATGGTAGGGTTCTCCTCATGTTAGGGTGGTGGGCCGATTAGGCGTCGGCCGCGAAATCAAAGAAAAATGCGCTTCTCTACAATCCATATTAGACACATATCGTGCCGATCAGAGAGTTTCGCGGTATTTCGTGTCGTAAGTCCTTACAGCACAACGAGATAAAAATGTCGGAATTTCCACTGTCAATCCCCAGTCATGGGTGGTTTGCCCAACGTCCAAACCTACTGAGTTATGCCTCCTTTGGCGGAAACTGTGGACGGATAGCTAAGACTAGATGCAGATGCAAGTAATCTACAGTTTTTTCGGGGTCGCGCGTTCGCTGCCGGCAATGCCAGGGTTGCCGGGATTGGTGGCTGTGGTGGGTGCGGCTTCGCTTCTCTCTCAGCCCAGCCCCCGGCCCACCCGCAATCGAGTTTCCTGCCGCCCCCCCCATACCTACGTTGCACGATGTTGCAATTCAGCCTATCTTAACAAGCTGATATTAGGTTGCATTACGCTAAAGCGGCAAGCATCGTCGTAAGTCCAGTCACAGCCCGCAGTTACAACGACTCGCCTACGCATTACCTCAAGGTGTGGCTGCCTGCCGTCTAGGCTGGCCGCCAGCCGCCTAGGCTGCATGGCTGCAATAAGACCGCCCGCCCGGCCCCCCCTTCGGCTTCCCGCATCACTATCTAGCGTCCCCCACCCTTTTTCACTCTAAATCCGTATCCCGCATTTATAGAGGGCTGACATGGGCATCAAGCAGCATACAGGCCACTGGAAGCCCTGTAGCGTCGTCTGAGAGACGATAGGCGTGAAGAGGCGGGCAGATACCTGACTGCTGAGAAAGCATCAGGAAAGAGTGTAGGGCGATCTAGGGGGCGTTACTGACTCATCTTTTTCAGTGTTATCAGGCAACCACCACTGGGGGGCATCTGGCAAGCAGGTAACGCCATTGATTTTGACGAGTCGTGTTGGCGGTGGCAGTGGTTTGGGGCTGATCAGCTTCAGGTTGGTTAGGTCGCGTTGGATCATGGCTTTTGTATAGAACCAGTCGGGAAGGTGAGATTTAGATAAATGCTTGTCAAAGCATAAAACCGGGGACAAAACCGGGGACAGGCCAGAAAAAAACGGGGGACAACCGGGGACATTTTTCAAGGGGACGTAAGGTTCTGCACGAGTTTATACAATTGAACTATCTAGTATTTCCGAACAGTTGGCAAGTTATGCGCATAACGCCCCTTGTTCCCTGCACACTGGGGGGCGTGCAAACGCTCTTGTGTCGATCGACTTTAACCTCGCAGCCATTCCTCATTATTCACCTCACGAGGGCTGCCCGTAGTTGCGGTGGGCAGCGGGGTGTAGCAAGTCGAGTCGCGCCGCGCTTGCTTAGGGCGCACTCACGCTTCTTGTCACTTACTACGGGCTTCTGGGACGTTCCCAGCCGATTGGCGATCCTGGCAAATGCCTCGCGGCTCGAAGGCCGGCTACGAAAGTTTCATCAAACGTAGCGAATCCCTATAGGTCATCGGGGTGAACCTTGCCCAAACAGAAGGGCGATATGTAAGCAACCAAGGTTTACAAAAGTCACCTTCAGTCGGCCGTCAGTCCATCAACGAGGCGTGTTCTTACCCGCCTGGCTGCCGACTGAAGGGACGTGGCGACGACAAGCCGCCAAATGGGAAAGACCCTGCCGGCAGGGAGGCGCCGACAGGGCCAAAGGCAAGCAGCAAATCTAGACCTGACATCCATAAAGAACGCCAGGTAAAATTTCAAGTAGAAAAATCCGCAAATTGGTATTGCGGCGTTTTGTTTCTGTGGTACAATCGTTTTTGTCACGTCAGCAGTCCTGTGCTGTCTGTGGCCGCCTGCCAGCGAGGTTTGGTCGCTGGTGGGCACCTAGGCCCGGCACTTGTCGGGCCTTTCTTGTTGGTAAACGTGTCTCATGGTGATAGGATACCAGAGGTCCCGATTCTGCGTCAAGACCAATTCGAGAAAGATCCATGAACTGCTGCGGCCACGAGCAACGAACCCCTTACTGTGGGTACTGTCGGAAGGCACTCTTGGCGGCTGAGCCAAGCAAGCCTCCAGTCCGAATACCTCGCGTGTATGGATATTGCCACGAGGGAAAGACCCGCGCAATCCTATTGCCTGATGCGCAGCGTGAGAGGATTGAAGCCAAGGGCCAAGCAATCGAAGGGGCACATTGGGTGCATTGCCGCAGCGATCCGGTTAGGTTCACCATGAAATCCTACTGGAATAACCCGATTATTCGTCCAGAGTTTGCT
>JAHIRM010000054.1 GCA_018818595.1 Bacillota bacterium | reverse complement strand
GAGCAAGACGCGCCGCACAAATGGCGAGGTAAACGGGTCCCTCCACCGTACTATAAGGAGATTCAACAATGGCTTTAACTTATGCGGAACTTGAGTCGAGATAGGGCTCCAAGGTGATGCAATGGCAGTAACGGGTGAATATTCTCAGCAAGAAACACAGTTCCTTCAAGGGCACTATATTGAAATTGGTCCAAAAGGGTGCGCTGAGAAATTAGACAGAACGATGAGCAGTGTCTACCAAAAAGCGGCACAGTTGGATTTACGGTTCGAGCAGGGATATGCAGATGAAGAGCTTGAGTATATCCGTGCCAACTATGCCGACAAAGGACCGCTTATCCTCTCTGAAGAGATGGACAGAAGCCAAACCGCTATACGCAACATGGCTGTTCGTCTTGGGCTTAGAGTGGGTAAAGAAGCGAGAAGCAAGACAGCCAAGCGCAATAGGGGAAAATGGACAGATGAAACCCGAAAAGCGCACGGACACAAGATGAGCGAACGCAAAGGCCCTTTAAGTCCCTCATGGAAAGGCGGAGTTTGCACCGTATCAGAAATGATAAGAGGCAGGCTTTACACTGCTTGGACAAAGTATGTCTTTCAAAGAGACAACTACACCTGTCGGTTGTGCGGAAAGCACAGCGAAACCATGGTGGCTCATCATGTCAAAACATTTGCCCAAATTAGGGACACGGTAATAAAGGGAAACCCTGAACTCGACCAAAATCTTTACGAGGACAGGGAACAAATCGCTGAATTAGTGATTGAAGCGCACACATTAAATGATGGTGTGACCTTATGCCGTGACTGCCATAAGAATCATCACCTTGCAAATGGGGTGAACTGCGGGGACCTCTTAACGGGTAGTGCCGAAGACAATCCGCAGCCAAGCTTAGGAAGTAATTCCTTTGAAGGTTCAACGACTAACGCTCGACTCCTACCGGGTTATGCCGGGGAAAGTAATAGCGACACGAGCGCCCCACTGCTCAATTCCCTTGAGTAGATGAGATAGTGCTGAGCTTGCGGGAAACCGTAAGAAGCAGGGTTTAAATGGCCTTGCGATAACAAACTGCCGTAACTAACGATTATTTCATGGCGGACGGGGGGAAGGCCGTAGATATTTACTTCTACACCTCCTTTCTCCTGAACCGACTCCTAAAACAAAAGAAAGGCATCTGGGAACGTCCAGACGGCGGAAATAGAATCCGTATCCCTCTGGAATATGATGGACAGGAAGCCGGGTTTTACAGCCGAGGCGACACCATCAGTTCGGATGACAGAGAAAGCGTAAATGCGGCTCGATTCAATTGGGTTCATGCTTAATTGTGGTACATTAGGCTCTTTGTGAGTTAAATGGCAAGAAACGATTGGACAAAAGAAGAGATTGGGTTTCTCAGAAGGCTTTACGGTACGCTTCCTAACAAGCACATTGCATCATTGTTAAGTCGTACCAAGCAGAGCGTACAGCACAAGGCTGCCCGACTTAGAATTACGACTAAGTTGGTAGCGACGCACAAGTGGTGTGTAGATTGTGGTTTAAAACTGAGTAGGTCAGCAATTTACAAAAAGACTGCGAAGCGATGCCGTGCCTGTGCAGCAAGGCGAACTTTAGGCGAGAATCACCATAACTGGAAAGGCGGTGTGGCAGAACTGAACAGCATTGTTCACTGCCTCCTGAAGCCTTCTTGGATTTTCCCAATTCTCAAAAGGGACGACTATACCTGCCAAATTTGCAATAAGCATGGCGGAGATTTGGAAGTTCACCACCTTCGTCCATACCATAAAATTAGAGATGCGGTCTTAGAGAGTCATCCTAAATTAAACCCTGATATTTTTGAAGAAAAAAGGCGGATAGCCTTTCATATCATGGAAGATCATACCCTTCAGGATGGAATTACTCTCTGTGTCCGTTGCCATTCATTAGCTCACAATACGCACTGGGGTGAATTGCTGGAAACTCCTAACAATACGGTTGAGGACAATCAGCAGCCAAGTCTGCCGAAGTTGAGTTTGATTGTAGGCGGAAAGGTTCAACGATCAATGGGTGAGGATTCAACAACCAATAAGCCCGACACGAGCGCCCCACTCGTTGTGTCTCTACAGCGAGAAGATATGATCTGAGCTTGCGGGGACAACCGCAAGATGTGAGGGATTAAACGCCTTCACGGTAACAATACTGTATTCCAACGCCACGGTCTACCGGATCGACATGCTGAAGAACGCCGGGGATTATGCCCAGGTTCAGCTTGTAAAGCAGAGGGTTGGCGGGGCGCAGAAGTCCCTGACTAACCTGCTTGCAGGCAGTATCTACGACGAGCCGGGCGGGGATTCCGAGCGATTGACCGGCCTCCGGGCATGTTGTCACGAAACCACAACCACGGCTTACGGTAACTTGCAGGAAGCCGACCTTGTGTCAGCGGACGGTTCGTTTCCGTGGCAAGGTCATCGAACCGCCACAGCCGAGGGTATTTCCCTTGATGTTCTGAGGGATCTTCGGACTTTGTGCAAGGTCAGAGACGGGGCGCGTGGCCGGGCGGGTATGCTTGTCACCACTGAAACGCTTTACAATGTGGTGGTCAGCATTCTTCAGCTTCAGCAGCGTTTTGTGAAGGATGAAAGGACGGCCAAGGCATCGTTTACGGGTGTCGAGTTTGAAGGGGCCAGTTTCTTCCCGGACGATTATTGTCCGAGCGGGTATCTGTTTGCCATCAACGAGAATCATGTGGGATTTGCCGTGCATCAGCAGGGCTACTACATGAGAACCAAGTGGGAGAAAATACCGAACAGTGCGAACGACAAGACGATGAAGATTTTCTTCGACGGCAATATGGTGGTCAACAACAGAAAGTCCCATGCGGCTCACAGTAACTTGACCTAAACCTATAACTTCCTGATTTAAGGAGAATAATATTATGAATAACGACTTTAAGGTGGCAGGATGGAAACAGGATGTGTTTTCGCAGTCCTCGACTCGCCTGCACATTGTAGGAGAGCCCCGGTTTTACAAGGGGGTTATGTATCGGTATGGGAGGGCGGGTGCAAGCAACCTGTCTGCCGGGAAACTGGCTGTCAGTGCTGATTGTGCTGCTGCGCATGTCAATTTGGCTGCGGTTGCCGCTGCGGTAGGCGACAGGCAGTTGACCCTTACCGTGACCGCCGGGACTGCTATTCTTGCGGATGAACTGAAGGGCGGACAGCTTCAAATCAACGATGCGGCTGGTGAAGGGCAGTATTACGAGATTGCCAGCAATACGGCCATCACTACTACAGGAATTTCGATTGTCATCAGTCTTGACGAGCCTATCAACACGGCTTTGACCACATCTTCGGAGTTTAGCCTGATTCACAGTCCGTACAATGATGTGATTGAGAGTACCACAGTGACGCAACCTGTCGGTATTCCGAGAATTGTGGTTACAGCGGCTTACTACGCCTGGTTTCAGACCACGGGCCTTGGGATTGTCTTGGTGCAGGAAACTACTGGGACCGGGAATGCCTATGAGCAGAGCTCGGATGTTGCGGGGGCGGTCAACACCATCGACACGGACGCAACCGAAGGAAAGGTAGGATGGTGTCATGGAACTGCTGGTGTTGCCACTGAGTACAAACCGATCTGGCTGACCATCGGCTAAAACAAGTATGGGGAGGGTCTGCACG
>JAHIRM010000053.1 GCA_018818595.1 Bacillota bacterium | reverse complement strand
CCACAATAGGGAAAGCACTCGAAGACGCTGCCGAGCGCGTAACGCGTTAAGAACTGCCATTACACGCGTGCGCGTATTAAAGAGTTAAACCCAAGAGTAAGAGTTAAATCTAAGAACAAGAGAATACAAGACACTTGTATACCCTGTTAAATATAATATATATATATAATATACTCTATAACCCTTTAAACCCCCCTGTTAACCCATTAACACTAGTATGCCCGCGTGGGACAGAGTGTAAACCCGTCACTCGTGAAGTCACTTGTTCTGCAAGTGACGTGAGAGAGTAACTACACCCCTTCATTCCCCGCCATACCCCTACCCCACGGGGGTTTCCAATGTGATAGTGTTCACTTTCACAGCCTCCTTGTGTTCACATTCACAACCCCCTAGTGCTTCACGTTCACAATCTCCTCGTGACCCGTTTCACATAGCCCCAGAGCACGCCTAGTATCCCTACCGCTACCCTCGCGTGACCGGTGGACGGGTAACGTGCCCACGCGGGCTACCCGTGCCCACCCGTGCCCTAGCGTGCAACAGGTTGCACGTGTGGCGCACTGACTGACCAGTCAGTCACCCGCGTCTCCCGCTACTACACGTGCTCCAATAGCACACTTCACCTAGTGCGCGTGCGCAGGGGGGTAGAGGCCGTCCAGCGGGACGGCTGGACTTTAGGGTTAGCCCGTTCAGGGGTAACTCACGGTTAGGGCGTAGCGAGTGGTAGTCGGGTTCATTCCTTCCTTCTCGGCGGCGGTTCGATAGTATGACAGGGAATGACGGGTTATGAATGGGCTGTCACGGAGAATAAGCCGGAATAGGGTATGCCAATCAATGCCACAGGTATAATCACTGTCATTCCTATCTGTTGAGAAATTTAACCTAGTATTTTCGGGCATTCTCTAACAGATAGAGAATA
Source organism: Bacillota bacterium (assembly GCA_018818595.1). Classification (NCBI taxonomy): domain Bacteria; kingdom Bacillati; phylum Bacillota; species Bacillota bacterium. The sequence continues at coordinate 1,128 of JAHIRM010000053.1, read as the reverse complement.
GGGTTTAGCCCAGTATCCATCGGTATTGCGGAGGGTTATAGGCTATGATAGACTCTACTTGTGACGGCAAATCTATCAACGGAGGGAATGACGATGCTCTACTTCGAGGGCAACAGGTATGAGAATGAGCGCGGTGATTGGGCTGAAATCCGGTCTGCTAGACCGTTCGCTAAGTCTAGTGAACCGGTGTTCAGTATCCGGGTAGACGAACGGCACTTTGCGGACGGCTGCCTCGGCTATAGTCTCACGCGCTCTGAGGCGTGTAAACGAGCGTGTGCATGGCTCACAGCTCTAATGGGCGGCACGCTCGCAGAGCGGCGTTCGGAGGCAAAGCGCAAAGCACAGGCCAGCCGCTAGCCTATCAGTGGCAAATCTATCAACGGAGGGAATGATGATGACTGTAACACGCGAAACGGTAAAGGGCTACGATACTTGGCAAGGTGGCAAGTATCAATACGACTTCAAGCGCAAGGATATAGCCAAGGCTATCCGCAAGGATATAGCTGACGCTATCGCTTGCGGGAACTTACCGGCGGCGCTGACCGTCAGTGTAACTAGTAAGTTTCAGGGCTTCACGGCGCGTATCACGATGAAGGTGACTGGCGGCGTTCCTTTCGCCGTCTATGAGCGCATCGCAGGTAAAGACTATCCGGCGCTGACTGCGAAATGGAGGGAACTCAAGTCTACCCTACTGGCAATCGCCGCTGAGTATAGCGAAGGCGAAAGTCATATGCAGTCGGACTACTACCGAGCTAACTTTCATGCAGAGTGCTATATCGAGCCAACCTATGACCAGTCACATTATGCGCTAGTGGGCGGTCGGATTATCGGTGGACGCAAGGAATAACCGCACAGCAAGGCCAACGCGGCGGTTACATCCCGCCGTGAAACTGGGAAGCGCCCAGAATAAACAACCGGAGGGATACTATGGACTACACGTATGAAGCCTACAGAATCGGCGCTGCCGCGTATTGGTCAGGTGAACCGATGCCCCGCTCCTACACGCGCTGGGAGTGCCAAGCATGGCTCGACGGCTACGCCGATGCCAAGCGGGAGTGCCCGCAGCTTGCGGAAGTGTGCGCGGGATTGCCTGACGCGCCGCTGCCCACCGAGATGGTGCAGGAGGTG
>JAHIRM010000052.1 GCA_018818595.1 Bacillota bacterium | reverse complement strand
TCCATATCCATGCCCGGCATTAGGGCAATCGGCTGCCGGGGCTGGGCTGTCGGCTGTGGATTGAAAGCTTCTTCCGGGCGGGGCTTCGCTTCCTTCTCAATATCCCGGTAAGCTTTGCGCTCTATCCTGTTAATGTCCGTCCGCATTTCACTCAAGAGCTTGTTTAAGTCCTCATGATAGGTTGACAGACCTTGACGGAAAGAGTCTTCAGAGGCGAGCAAGCTTTCCAAGTCTGCGATGTTGACATATCGCCGGGTGAAAATTCGTTTTAAGAAATTCATGCCCCTACCTTGACAGAAACGCCGGCGTCTGTCAAGTAAAATTCAAAAAATTTTGCCGTTTACGAGACTTCATGACTGTGTGCTTTACCATAACGAGGAGATAGTACGAACCCCCCTTAAACCCCGGGGACTGGGACGGGGGTTTGAGATGCTGAATTTCCGCTTCTTACACCGGGTGTAGTCTATTGTTTGGGTGAGTTGTTACCGTGTGTCTGCGTTCGTTACAGCTACGCTCAAGGTACTGGCGAATGTTGTATACAGCTACGCCTGCCCCGCTTACAGGAGAGCCGGAGTCTTTGCCGACTCCGGCTTGGAAGTGCAGTATAATCTTAATCCACAAAGTGTGTGTCCGTTGTGTGATAATTGACACACGTATTCTCTTAATGTCGAGTCAATCCCTTCCGGTGGTGTCCATCCACTCAATAACATACGTCCGCCACACTCCGGGCAAGTAATACTATCGTACGGTTTAGTCATGTTACCCCCCTAGATTTCGATTACAGAGCGTCTATGTTTTCATAATGAAAGCTACATCATAGAAAAGAGGTCTAATGTCCGCTATTGCGTGGGTGTGAGTCTTGTTTGATGCCTGATTAGTTACTTCTGTTCCTTCGGGGGTATCAGTCGCTGATGCCGCCGCCGTCTTAGCAGTTGACCCCCCGGTGGCGCCGGGATTTGTCGCATCCGTGGCGACGCCTTGAACAAAGCGGGCTAATAAATTTGGTGTGCCGCCTGTGCCATCACATAATGCCCAGCCGCCCGGTATGTTGGCCAATAATCCATGCCACATACAGATTAAACCAGTCGGGATTGCCGCTCCGGGATTAAAACCGGGCATAGTTTGTTACCTCAACGAAAGATAGAGTCTTGGCCCCGGAGGCGCATATTGCGTAGACATAGCCGTCCCAAAAGTTCCACATGTTGATTTCATAAAGCCCGCCGTTCGCTTTCAGTACGATGCCGCCGCCGTCCACGCCGTTGTCACTCATCAATAGGCTAATATCTTCGTTACTATCGTTCACGAAGCATGCCCACGTCCTGTTAGGGTTCTCATCCAGAACTTTTGTTCTGGTTGCCCCTACTACAACTTGAGAATTAAGAGCCTTACCAGGCATTTAGTATTCCTTGCCGTGGATTTCGATCAAGAGAGGGCTGACTGTCGGCGCGGTGGCGATAATTGCGGCTACCTGAGAGCCGGGCGGTATTGCTTTCTTACCTACCCACTTAATGTCCGCCTGAGCGTCAATGGCCGATACGCCTGACTTTGAGTTCCTGAACTGACCCACGAAATAGTCTTCTATGTAGATATCAACCGCCGCCTCGTTGATAGCGTTGCCGCCCACAATTGCGACCCCGGTCATCTGCCTGAGCCGTCCGCTTGTTCGCTTCCGTTCGTTACGGAAAGCGTCCGTTCCTGCTGTAAGTGTTGCCGCCGCCTCATAAGTGCTGAATAACATCGTCTTGCCTCCTGTCCTTATTTAATCCAATTTTCAGCTGACCCGGGCGACAGGCTTTGTGCCTACCGCCCGGACTGCTGTCTACTTGCCCCGCTTGAGCGGTGTCCTTTTGGCTATCTGCTTATATAGTGAGTCTAACTTGCGCTGTGCCTTAGCCACATCACCCAGCCGCATCCGGCTGTGGACTGCTACCATGTGAGGACGCCTGACCCGCTTAATAACCCCGGTCTTCATACTCTTGACGTACGTCTTGCCGTCCACCATACGGATATATTGAGCCGTTGCCGGGTATCTGCCGTCTTTGCTGGCGTTCGTGTAGGAGTATGCTACCCCGCCCGGAGCGAAGCCACCGCCGCCGTTGCCGCCGCCAAGTCCGGGCTGTAGTCCATAGCCGCCAACATCAACTATACTTTGCTGACCTGTTAGGTCTGTTCCCGGTATAATCTGCTGGTTAGTCCACGGAGCTATAAAGCCCTCGCCCTCCGGGGTATCCCATGGCATTTTAGTTCTTGCGGCGATTAGAGCGGCTATCCCGGTCAAAGCAGGGCCGATAAGTGAAGTCCACCCGCCCACCTGAGGGATAGCTAGCGGCTGGATGTTCCCGGTCGCCACCTGCAATGCTTGTCGCGCTTTTTGAGCCTCCGTCAATGGAGACATTAGTCCTGTTCCAAGCAATCCTCCCTTGTCTCCGCTAATAGCCGCTATCATGGTGTCAACCACGCCCATGTCTTGTCCGGGGGCTAAGACTGCCCCGCCTAGCTGCTCGCCGCCTTGCCCGCCGGGCTTTAGTGTAAATGCTCCTGTTACCGGGTCAAATGGATAGTCGCTCATGCCTTCACCTCCGCTTATTGGTCTACTTGGGCTTGATATAGCTAGCTCTCGATTGAGAGCTGTATCGTAATTACTGGCAGCGATATAATTATCTTCATGCTCCTCTTCCGGGTCGCCCGCCCAGATTGCCTCCCGCCGCTCTGTATCCTCAATAATAGCCTCAATAAAGCGATTATCGGGCTGCTGTGCTTCATACAGTCTATCAATGTGTGCCTCAACTTCCGCTTGTCGGGCGGCGGTCTCTGCTTCCCGCTTCTCAACATAGGCGGTGATACTAGCCCATTCTGCCATTATTACCTCCATAGCCCGGTTCAAATTGTTCCATATCCATGCCCGGCATTAGGGCAATCGGCTGCCGGGGCTGGGCTGTCGGCTGTGGATTGAAAGCTTCTTCCGGGCGGGGCTTCGCTTCCTTCTCAATATCCCGGTAAGCTTTGCGCTCTATCCTGTTAATGTCCGTC
>JAHIRM010000051.1 GCA_018818595.1 Bacillota bacterium | reverse complement strand
TAATACCAATCATTAATTTACGCATTGTTTTTTTAATAAAACATACCGCATCAGATTTATTGTACTTATTTTCGATAAACTCATATGAATGACGATTTAAGAATAGATCAAACCATTTTTTCCCTTGTAGCATTGCGCCAGAAAAATATTCATCATTCTTCGAATCAATAAAAAAAAGATAAGCTAGCTTCATTTCAAGTGCTATGTCTTTATCGGTATATTCTAATCCATAATCTTCAATCATATATGCCAAACAAGTATATGAACACGAACGATTAAAATTCATATATTTCATATGTTAATCACCCTTTTATATAATTATATCAAAAATGAATTGTAAAAACGATGTATATCGTGAAATCAAAACACCAAATTCATGTGTTAATAATCGAATTATAACAATTTCATCCAGATTTGTAAAGGCACACCTTATGAAGACAATTTACTTTAAAGCTAAAATAACGCTATTTTCAATGATAAGCACTTCTAAGATTAACCATCAATTCTTTTGATTTATAAGGTAATCGTATAAATTGAAATGTAATCGTCAAAAGTTTGAACTCTTAAAATAAAAAAACCTGCAAAAGTATGGAATTCAACCTCTACAGGACTATTGGAAATTGGCAGAAGGGAAAAATGTCCCTTTTTGCAAAGAAAAAAGGCTTGATACTTTGGTATCAAACCTATGCTTCTGAATTGACTCTCTATCGTTGGAGAAGATATTAATGAATCTACACTTACTATATTCTATTTAAAGCCGTAAGAAATGCAGGTTTTTTGTGTCCGCTTAAATATATCAATATCCAATAATTGATTACTCAAAAAAATAAGAATGGTGTGTTTTTTGTATATTCGTTAATAGTTTAATCGTACTCTCTTTTATATTTACACTACGTGCTAGAATCTCATATTCCTTTACAATATTATATACTTCGTCTATAATCTTGCTACACTTTGAAGTTTTAATATCCATCGATTTACCACATTGCATCAAATCTTCTTTATTAAATTTTGTAGTTTTCCCATTTATACTCATCTGATGAGATTTAAGCCATTGATTCGATAGATCATAAGCAAAGGTAACATCATAAGCAGGTGATAAATACCAGTTACCTTTTCTATCCATTAGGAAAGATATGTTCTTAACATGGTCATCTTGGTTAACCGCAAGTACATTGAATACCATTCTTTTAAAAAATTGTTCAATATCATTACTTGGACATCCAATTTGCTTAGCAGTTAAAGCAGCTCTTTCATAGCTACATAATGCTGGAGTATTGTAATCAAGGTGTAAAATCGCACCTAAAGATTGCATATGTACTTTTTCACCTTTGTCTCTATCAAATCGTTTAGTCATAAAATGGTTGTTATTTCCTTCAGTGAATAATCTGCATTCACTCATTGTGATACCAGCCTTTTTAGCCATAAGATAATATGAATACTCAATTAGAGTATATTCAGGTTCATCCTCATGATTGTAATCTCCGTTCTTTCTAACCCCATCAAACTTAATTAGCCAGTGTTCAAAATCCTCTCCCAAATCAATTTGTCCCGAACGGAACTCACGTGTTTTCTTGTTATATGCAATAATTGCTTTTGCCCTTGCACCACCTGCAGAGGTGCCTAATTTTAAGAGTTGCTGATAGCTGATGTCATCACCTGAAGTTAAGGATAGACTTTTTTGTTTGTCTAAAATAGCTGATGCAAAATCTACCATTTTCGCTATACTTACTTCTTCATCGGAATCTTTGTTTCCGCTGCTATCCGGTTCATATTCTAGCGCTCCCATTCCTCGCTTTCCTGTATAACATAGTCTTTCAAGTACATTAAAAGATTCACTTGTTCTCCCTTGAGAAGCAAGCCACCTATCGATAATCGCATTTCCAAATTTATCTGGCAATGAGTCTGAAATCAATCCTGGAACTCCTTTAAAAGATGTGTTTAATAATTCTGGGAATTCATATATCTTCCTTGATAATGGCATTTTAATCGGTGAAACCTCAATACCACTATTAAGAAAATTCATTTCATACTCAAAAGAGACAAATCCTTTTGATTCATCTAAGGTAAAGTAACCTATTATGGTACCCCATAATTTCACTTTTGCAACTTTTATCATTATGATTCGTCACCCCATTTAAATTCTTTGCTTAAATCTCGAACTTTTTTCTTGATTGCTCTCGAGCGACGTTTAATATTGGAGTTGGTTTTCAGATAATATGAAGGTCTTTGTGTTGAATCTGGCACTAACAAATCAAGATTTGAATCCAATCCTAATGCCATTAATACTTTTATTATAGTAGATAAATTTACATCTTCACCATTCTCCATATTTTGTATACTTCTCCTAGAAACGCCAGATTTAATAGCTAATTCTTCTTGAGTTAAAGCACTATATATTCTATATGATTTAAGTCTAAGTCCTAATTCTAATAACGCTGCTTGTGATGATAAATATTTACTCAAAATAACACCTCATCTCTGTTTCGTTTCTCTACATTAATTATATCATATTTTTTTTAATGCGCAATATATTACTCAGAAACAATATTTTATGCTTATATTATGCAATATAATGCGCTTTCTTATTTTTCTATAGTTTAATGTATTATGCGCATTATATTGCATATTTAACACCAATTTACGATTTATTGAGCATTTATATGCGCTTTAATGAAATGCGCTGAACTGATACCAAGAAATGAAAGATTGTTTCAGACATCATTAAAAATGAGCTATCATACAGTCAAGCAGCAAGTAAATATGAGATGTATTTATCATCAGGTAGTCTAAATGATACATTACCTGTAAGATGGGTATCAGTATAGACTCTATGGAAATTGGAATATAGGCAAAATCTTCCTTTCTGCAAACAAAAAAGGCCTGGTACGATTGTATCAAACCAATGCTTTCTATATGGTGCGGTTGATGGGACTCGAACCCACACGTCATAAAGACACTACCTCCTGAAAGTAGCGCGTCTGCCATTCCGCCACAACCGCTTATATCTTAAAATAATTATATCATATATCTGAAAGGTAAGATTAATATTATTATTTGGATTTTTTTAATTTTTTTAAATTCATCATTAAAAATACTTTTTAATTATATCAAATTATGTTATTATTCATATTGCATACAATGCTTCAAAATAGAAAGGTGGGTTATATTACATTGAAAATTGATCGACAACAAGCAACACCCTTTTTTACGAAATTAAAAGAATATGGATTAAGTGATACCACGTCGTTTGATGTCCCTGGGCATAAACTAGGGAAAGTCAAAAATGATTTACAGGATTTTATAGGTCAAAACACTTATCTTTTAGATAGCAATGCACCTATCGGTTTAGATCATTTAAGCAGACCTACTGGAGTTATAAAAGAAGCAGAAGCCTTAATGGCTGATGCTTGTCACGCTGACAAAGCTTACTTTTTAACCAATGGAACTACCATTGGCATTATTGCTATGATTATGTCGGCTTGTAGTGCAAATGATAAAATTATTTTACCTAGAAATGTACATAAATCTGTAATTAATGCTCTGATTTTAAGTGGGGCTATGCCTGTATTTGTCAAACCCGATATTGATGCGAATTTAGGAATTGCAAATGGAGTTTCTTATGAAAGTGTTTTAGAAGCAATAACTGAAAACCCTGATGCAAAAGCTATTTTTTTAATTAATCCAACTTATTTTGGAGTATGTAGCAATATTGAGAAAATCACAACATTAGCTCATGAAAATAACATTTTAGTCCTTGTTGACGAAGCGCATGGAGCACAGTTTTATTTTTCGGAAAGACTGCCTTTAACTGCAATGGAAGTTGGCGCGGATATCTCTGCTACTTCCATTCATAAAACAGCTGGTTCTTTTACTCAAAGTTCTGTTCTCCTTACAAAAGGCAAACGAATTGATTCTACTAGACTTCGTTCTACCTTAAATATGCTTCAAAGCACTTCTCCTAGCAGTTTACTATTAGCTAGTTTAGATGTATCTAGAAAAACAATGTATTTTGAAGGTCCAAAAAGAATTGATACTTTATTAAACCTTGCTTCCAAAGCAAGAGAAAATTTAAAAACAATTCCTGGTATCAAAATCATGGACAAAGATTACATTCTTTCAAGAGATGGCTTTGATTTTGATGAAACAAAAATTGTTGTAAAAGTTTCAGAATTAGGATTATCAGGATTTGAAGTATACCAAAAATTAAGAAAAAAATATAACATCCAATTAGAACTTGCTGAATCTCACATAGTCCTTGCTGTTCTTTCAATTGGATCTACAAAAGACGATTTAGATAACTTGTATTTGGCACTAAAAGACTTATCGAAAAAATATTATAAAATTCGAAACCGTTTGCCTAAAATTAAATTTGATTATCAATTCCCTGAAACTTATACTAGACCGCGTGACGCATATCATGCTCCAAAACTGAAAGTTCCTTTAGAAGAAGCTTACGATGAAGTGTCCGCTGAAATGATTATGATTTACCCACCAGGAATTCCAATGATTATTCCAGGTGAAATTATCACACAAGAAGTGATTGATGACATCAATTTTTATATTAAAAAAGGATCCATTATACATAGTGAATTAGACAATGGTCAAATTAAGATTATTGATAAAGAAAATTGGGTAAAATGGGAAGGTGAAGAACATGAGTTTTAATAAAGTAGATTTGTCTTTTCAAAGTTGTAATAAAACCTATGAAGAAGCATCTGTTATTATTTTTAGTTCTCCTATGGATGCAACAACTTCTTTTCGTCCTGGAACGAGATTTGCAGGCAATGCAATTCGTGTTGATTCTTTAGGACTTGAATGGTATTCTCCCTATCGAAACAAAGATTTAAAAGATTTTAAAACATCTGACATTGGCGACCTAGATTTACCGATTGGTGATGTGGAAGGCGCTTTAGATGTGATTTATAAAACAACCCAAGTTATCCTAAAAGATAATAAAAAACCAATGATGATAGGTGGAGAACATTTAGTTACTTATCCTGTTATAAAAGCAATGGTTGAAAAATACCCAAACTTACATATCATTCATTTAGACGCTCATACGGATTTAAGAGATGAGTTTTTTGGAAGAAAATTATCTCATGCCACCGTTATAAAAAGATGCCATGATTTATTAGGTGATGGGAAAATCTATCAGTTTGGCATTAGAAGTGGAGACAAATCAGAGTTTGACTGGGCAGCAAGTGGTCATACTTTCTTACAAAAGTTTGATTTTGAAGGATTAGAAGCTGCAATTGAATCCATTAAAGATGTTCCAGTTTATATTACTATTGATTTAGATGTATTAGATCCAAGTGTTTTCCCCGGTACTGGAACTCCTGAACCAGGAGGAATGATGTATAAAGATTTATTAAAGGCATTTGATGCTTTCGAAAAATTAAACAAAATTGTTGGAGCGGATTTAGTAGAGTTATCTCCAATGATTGATGCATCTGGAACTTCTACAGCTGTGGCCGCAAAATCGCTTAGAGAAATGATATTACTTCTTCACACATAAATGTAAAAGCGCCTTAAATGGCGCTTTTCTTTTATAACAAATGGTAAGATAACTCTTCAACAATTGGTAAATCTGCTGGTGTAAAATCAAGAGATAATAACTCTTCCTTTTTCACCCATTTTTTTTCAATATGTTCAGATATTTCTAACAATCCGCTCTTTAATTCACAAAGATATGTATAAAGATTGATAATAAAAGTGTCATATTCATATGTGATTTTCATAAAGAAAGATTTCACATTGATTTCGCTATTTAATTCTTCTTTTATTTCCCTTTTTAATGCCTCTTCGTGGGTTTCATCTTTTTCAATTTTCCCACCAGGAAATTCCCATTTATATGCTAAACTTTTATTTTTTCCTCTTTTTGCACAAAAGACATATCCATCTTTGATAATAATGGCCCCAACTACTTCCAATGTTTTTTTCATATCGTTTGATCCTTACTGGTTTTACTACTCATAATTAAATTTCGATAAATGATAAATAATGATAATTGAATGAGTGTATACACAGTAATAAAAAAGATGGTAAACATCGTGAAATGATTAAAAAAATCTGTAAATATTGAAATTAAATTTAAAAAATTCCAAGAATTATAACGAAAGAATCTTCCGATATATATTCCAAAACTCGATAATATGGTAATACATAAAAGTAAAAGCATGCTTTTATATAATCGATATTTTTTAATTGCGTATGAATACACAGTATTTAAGGATACAACTCCTAATATAATCCCAAAAATGGCACCGAAAAAGATATGAAACAGTGATAACCAACTGGATAAGTCTTGAAGATATATTAAAGAAGAATACGGATTTTCTTGATACATAAATTCGATTTGATTAATATAAATGAGATCGGTAATTAAATAAAAAGTATTTGGCAAAAATAAAAGCCAAATCCCAAAGCTCATAACCACAAACCATTTTTGTTTTATATACTTTTGGTTAATTAGATAAACGATTAAAAAAGGAACAAATGCAAGCAACATATTCCAAGCAAGCATTAAGTGTAACGAATCATTTCGAATTAAAAATACAAGAGGAGAACTTAATACATATCCTAATGTAAATATTGATAATATTTTAAAAGTTTTTTTATCTAGCATAATTACTGCACCTCGTTTAAAGAAGAAACTATTTTATTTTTGATAAAGAAAAGAAGTTCACTGAACTTCTTTTTTACAAGTTAAATACAATGACAACTGTATTTAAGATTAAAAGAACTACTGATACAAATAACCATTTTTTTTGTTGCTGTTCTTCTTTTGATTGGAAAAGGTAATATACAGAAAGTAGTTCAACTACTAAAATAATACTTAGTCCAAATGTTTTAGGCAACGTCGTTGGCGAACTTCCAAAACTTGCAATTTGCATCACTAATAAATCTGGTAAGTAAAAATAAGATATTACATTCATCGCAAGAAAAACAACTAATAATCCAATCCCTATATACTTATGATTTTTCTTTAACATGTTCATTCTCCTTTTTATTAACTAACTTGTGATCGATATAAACAAATAATATAGACATTAATGTAATAAAAAATGTAATAACTAAAACAAAAAGAATTACTTTAAACCAACCTATTTCATCAGGATTCATAAAATAGTAGGGATATCTTGTGATTGCTTCATTGTATTCGAATGTTCCCCCAGCAAAAGCATAAAGATTGGCATATCCAAAATATAAAACAGGAATAATTAACCAGTACTTTACATGGTTATAGAGATAATTTCCCTTTTCGGTAAACAACAAATAGTATAACAACATCATCAGTGGTGTAAAAGTATGAACTAAAAAATTACTCCAAAAGGGTGGATCATAATTACTTGTTCCAAAAATAGGGTCAAGCAATACATGGTAAACAATAAACGTAATGAGTATAGCAATGGTAAAAGCTCCTTGCAAAATTAATCCCGTTTTAGATAAATTCTTTTTTTTGAAATACAAAAACACAAAAAAGCCGAATACAAGAATATTGCTTTGCATTGTAAAATAGGAAAGCGATTCAGCAACATTTTCAGAATTAGTAAGATTTAAAATTATCCCTAATCCATTGCCAAGTAACATAAATAAGATGAATAGTCGTTTAAATACCTTTTTATCCACAATTAAAATTCCTCCAGAAAAATATTTAATCAAATATTTCTTTCAAATTTTAAAATATCTATAATTGATTTCATGTCCTCTAACTCTAATTCGAATTCTTTTGTTAATTCACTATCCATTTTTCGAAACATCTTCAAATCTAACGAATCCACACCTGTTTTTATGGCCACATACAGCTTGTTTTCTATAAAAGAAAATACTATTTTATCGTGATATTTTAGATCTAGCTTCCTTAATCGCTCCATAAATGGAGGAGTTAATATTTCAAAAGCATTCAATTCATTTTTTGCTAAAACATTAAATTCTTGATTAAATTCAATGGATTCTGTTTTAATTTCAGTATAACTGCCAAATCCCCATTTAGCGCCAAATCCTGGTTGTAAAACAACCATATCAGTCTTAAATCCTTTTGGAAAATCAAAGCGATAAACTCTTCCTAAAAATACAGTAACTACAGTCGTGGTTTTTCCATTACTTCTTACATCTTGAAGTTTTACATCTGCAGATTGGAAATTAATGTTTTTATAGGTTGCCTCTAGTAAATCTTCTGAAAAATATTTATCTGCTTTTCTTAATATTCTTGAGTGATATACTTCTTCCTTTTCAAATCCTATCTCTGGTCGATAAGTTGAACCAGGATAAATTTCTTGAACCATTTTGCTTATATAGATTCGTTTGTATTCTAAACTTAATTTTTTAAATTGTTTTGATGCGATTCCGGCAATTATTGCCCCGCTTAGAAAAAGAAGCGTCACAATAAATAGAAATTGGGGGTTAGACATTCCTAAAGGAATAAATAAAACAAATCCAACACCTATCATAACATATCCACATAATGCTAGGATTTCATATCGTTTCTTCTTTGCAATAAATTCAGTTGGTTTCATGTTGTCCTCTCTAATTCTTTACTATTTCATTTCCGATATATAATTTATTTTTTACAAGTGAGTACTAATTGATTGCTTTTTGTTAATTTAAAAGAAAAAAATGAAAATCCATCGAAAGCTTTAATCTCTTTAAATCCGATTTTTTTAAGACAAGCTTCTAACTCTTCAAACCTTATTGGGACTAGTAGTACTTCTTCTTGATAGGTATTTGAATCTGTTTTTAATGTCATTAAAAAATGAATCTTTTCTCCATCAAACATATAGTCTCTTTGAAAAGAAATCTGACTCGACTCAATTGTAGGAAGACTCTTTATGTTTTTGTTTAGAATTCGATCATAATTTATTATTTGAATGATAAGATTTGAGTCGCTTTTTAGTGCATTATACATTAATTGTAGAGAAACACATATTTCTTCAATTGAATGTAAATGGACTAACGTATTTCCAATACAATAAATCCCATCAAATTGATTTGATTCATCAAGTTCTAACATATTTCTTTTAGTAAAATGTGCTGTTTGACTGGTTTGTTTTGCCTTTAAAATTGCTAAGCGAATCATTTCTTGATCAAAATCAAGACCATAGACCTGATATCCTTTTCGACTTAAACCTAAAGCATATTCGCCCGTTGCACAACCCAAATCTAAAATCTTTCCTTTATGCAAATGTTCTAAGAGAAATTCAAGTGTTTGATTCTTTAGTGGAAAGATTTCATCATAATACTTTGAAAAGTTTTTATATATTGACATCATTCATTCCTCCCTATATAACTTTTTTTAAAATGTAAGTATACTACCAGAAATATTATATCAAAAATTATGTAAAAACACTTCATTGTTTCAAAATTATTGTATTTTTTGTTTTTGAAGGAATGTAGTAAAAAAATCATAAAAAAAAGCTGTTTATGTCTTTCAATAAACAACTTTCGTATTAGATAATATTTAATTCTTTTCCAACTTTAGTGAATGTTCTTATAGCATAATCCAAATCTTCTTGAGTATGGGATGCGCTAATCATAACCCTTAAGCGTCCTTTTCCTTTTGCAACGGTTGGAAATACAATTCCAGATACGAATACTCCATTTTCTAAAAGTGCCTTAGAAAAGCGTAAAGTAGTAGCTTCATCACCAATCATGACTGGAGTAATAGGTGTCTCACTTTTACCAATATCGAATCCCAAGTACTTCATCGCGTTTTTAAAGTATTTTGCGTTTTCCCATAATTTTTCAGTAAATTCTGTGCTTTCCATTAAAATTTTCACAGATTCAATAGTAGCAGCTGTTGCGGAAGGTGGTAAAGCGGTTGAAAATAAAAGTGGTCTTGCTCGATGGAGCAACCATTCTTTTACATTTTCCTTGGTAGCAACATATCCTCCAATTACTCCGATAGCTTTACTTAATGTCCCAACAATAAAATCAATCTCTCCATTTAATCCATAGTGGTCAACGGTTCCTCTTCCTGATTCCCCTAATACTCCACTACCATGTGCGTCATCGACATAAGTTAGGCAATTAAATTTTTTTGCTAAGTTTACAATTCCAGGAAGATTTGCCAAATCTCCATCCATTGAAAACACTCCATCCGTTATAATTAATACGTTTTCAAAAAGTGATCTTTTTTCTTGTAAAATTCTTTCTAAATCTTCCATATCGGAATGTTTAAATACAGCTTTATCTGCTTTTGCAAGTTTCATTCCATCAATTATTGAGGCATGATTTAGTTCATCACTTAGTATTAAATCTCCTTTTTGAACAATTGCTTGAATTACTCCAAGGTTGCAATTTAGTCCTGATTGAAAGCAAACAACTGCTTCTTCTTTTTTAAATTCAGCAAGAAGTGTCTCTAATTGTTCTAGTAAATCTTGATTTCCTACGATTGTTCTTACACTTCCAGCTCCAACTCCATACTTTTCAATTGCTTGAATAGCTGCTTGTTTTACTCTTGGATGAGTTGCAAGTCCTAAATAATTATTGGAAGATAGATTGATAACTCTTTTATGATTTAATTCAATCACATTGGAACAAGGGCCATAGTTAACCGGTAGTTTCCGATAAACTCCATCTGTCTTTAATCCTTCTATTAATTTATCAATATAATCTAATTTAGCCATCGATTTCATCTCCTGGAAATAGTATAATTTTGCCGCAATTTCTGCTTCCCATTACTTCTGCGGCAATGTTGATATCTTTTAAAGGAAATTGGTGTGTTATGATATCGTCTAAATGTAATTTATTGCTATCAATTAAAGCTTTCACTTGATACCATGTATCATAAATTCTTCTTCCTACCACTCCATAAATTTGGATGCCACGAAAAACAACATCATTTCCAAAATCTAATTCAATATTTTCAGAAGGAATCCCTAACATAGATATTCCTCCTCCTGCTTTTAAATACTTAAAGGCTTGTTCAATGGCGGTTTTATTACCAGAAAATTCGCCAATAACATCTGCCCCTTTTCCATTTGTCAATTTTAGAACAGTTGCAATCACATCTTCATTTAAAGGATCAATTACAAAATCAGCTCCAATTTTTTTTGCGAGATTGCGTCTATAATCATTTACTTCAATCGCAATAACTCGTTTAGCTCCATATGCTTTTGCTACGTCTACTCCAAGCAATCCAATTGGTCCACATCCTAAAACAACTACCGTCTTATTAAAAATTTCAAAATGAGTCATTGTGTGAACAGCATTTCCTAAAGGTTCTTGAACTGATAAGTGTAACATATTTTGATTTTTATCATTTACAAAACAATTTGCTTCTGGAATTTTTAAATATCTTGCAAAACATCCATCTGTATCTACTCCAATAATTTTTGTATTTTCACAAATGTGACCTTCTCCTCTTAAGCAAAATTCACATTCACCACAAATAATATGTGTTTCAGCACTAACGATGTCCCCAAGTTTAACTCTTGTTACTTCTTGTCCGATTTTAATAATCTCTCCGCTAAATTCATGCCCTACTGTTAAAGGTAATTTCAGCCTTTTTCTTGACCAAGCATCAAAGGTATAAATATGATAATCCGTTCCACAAAAAGATGCGGTTAAAACTTTTATCAATACTTCTCTTGGTAATAAATCAGTAGAAATGGTTTTTGGAATGTACGAAAACCCTTTCTCTGGAACCTCTTTTACAACAGCCATCATTTTAAGTGATTTTACAGTTTCAGGTAATTCCGTCATTTTTTAAATTACTCCTTCTCTTCATTTTTACAAACGCTTTCATTCATAGATATTATAACACATGAATTTAATTTTGATTAAATTTTTTTCTGGTTTTTTTCAAAAAATACAATGATTTTTTAAGATAATTACAATTCATTAAAGAATCAATATAAATCTTGAAAATTTTCTATTTTTTTACAATTTTGAGACATTTTTTTTGTTGTTTCTAATGGAAATAAATAAATCTTTTTAAAGAGAAAGTATGTTTTTGAAATAAAATATGCTATAATAATTTTGGTGATACTATGCAAATCGACAATATTAAACTTAAAGTTGCATTATTCAATAAATTTTCCAGTATTCCCATAACGATTTTATCACAAAAGAATAATGTAATTTATAATTCCTTTGATATGAAACACACGGACGAGTTATCTATTTTCCCACACTATTCTTTATTGAAATTTGATAGAACATCTCCTGGAATATTAACTTTTCATGCAATTGAAGTCTATGGTTTTTTTAGTGAAGTAATCGATAATAATCTATACTTTTTTTTGATTGGTCCAATATTAACTGTTCGACCAGTTAGTTACGAAAGCATTCAATTACTTTCTTTTTCTAAATTATTTGACGAAGCATCTTCAAGGAAATATATTAAAATGATTCCCTTACTACCTTTTCCTAATATTATTCATTTTATTGAGTTACTTTACTTTGATATCTCTTCTAAGCATATAAATTATGAAGAAATATTTAATCATCGAATTGTTATTGAATCAAAAGAATTTAAAGAAGATTCTAATATTAATTTATGTCACGAAAAATCCAATCATGATCAAGAATACTCTTTATATGAAGAGATTATGAAATATTATGATGCCATTAAAGCCGGGGATTTAACTACAACAAATCAGCTTCTGAATCAACAAATTCTAATTAATTATTTAACCAAACAAAATTTGAAAAATAATTTATATTATATAATAAGTATTTCATCCTTATTAGCAAAAGCTAGCGTTGATAGTGGAGTAGAATATAAGGATGCTGAATCTTTTTCATTTACTTTAATTGGTTATGCAGAAACTTGTGAAGTCATTGAAGATTTTATTTTCGTGCTTAAAAAAATGGTTTTAGGTTTTGCTTCTCTTGTAAATGACTTAAAAAATGAGCAACGCTTTTCAAAACCTGTAAACAAAGCCATATCATATATCGATAAGCACCTTCATTTCGCTATTACTTTAGAAGAAATTTCTTCTCATGTTAAATTATCAAAACCATATTTATCTCAATTGTTTTCAAAAGAAGTTGGTAACTCTTTACAAATATATGTTCAGTTACGTAAAATTGAAGAAGCCAAAAATCTATTATCTTACACTAAAATTTCTATTTCTGAGATTTCTCAAATTTTGGCATTCTGTTCACAAAGTTATTTTACAGAAGTTTTTAAGAAAGCAACAAGTTATACACCCGTAAGTTATCGTAAAAAGTATCGAAAATCAAAATAAAAAGGCTTCTTTTGAAGCCTTTTTTTTATAGGTATTCTTTTAAAAATGAAGATCTTTGTACAATGCTTTTTTTAGATATTTTGCTTTTAACTCTT
>JAHIRM010000050.1 GCA_018818595.1 Bacillota bacterium | reverse complement strand
ATTTTCAATATCTGTTTTTGTTTTTTCAACATAGAAATTATATAAAGCTAGCGACGGTAGATCAAACGAAATTTCTTTCACTTTAAGATAATCAAACACATCATGATAATCGTTTAACAAATTCTCATCTGCGATAAATAGTAATACCGAAAAACTATCCTCTGTTTCTAAACGAACGTAATGAGAGATAATTGATTTTTCAAACGGAAAATGAAGAGATTTTCCTTTTTCGGTTTGAATATATTCTTCAATGGTCAATCTTTGTAAACTTTCTTTTTTTACAGTGATTTCTCTAATTAATATGTTTTGATCATGAAGCATCATTTTAACACTTTTTGGTTTGATTTTATATTGTTTATAAATCTTTTTTAGTGTACTTAAAAGTGATTCCGGATCTAAAATATGGCCTTGAACGATAACTCCTTTTTCTAACTCTAAAGAACCAAAAATGGGTTGTTCTGATGCCTTTTTTTGCTGATAAAATCCAATTTGATCATCACTAAAGAAAATATTAAAATCAGATTTTTTATGTGCCATTTCTATCACATCCCCAATAAGTTAAGATACCAATTCAGTATATCATTTCCCCAAAAATATGAAAGGAGAACTCCTAAAAAAATAAACGGTACAAGTGTAATTGTTGTTTCAGATTTTCGTTTTTGGAGCAAACCATAAATTACTCCTACAAAAGAAGCGATAAACAAAGAAAGTAATCCTTGTGGCCAAGTCAAACAAAATCCAATGAAAATGTATAACTTAATATCTCCACCACCAAGTGCATCTTTTTTAAAAGCAAGTTTTCCAAGTACTGCAATGATAAATAATAATGAAAACATTATAGCACTTGAAAGTAAATATTGAAAATATTGTTTTTCAATGATTCGTATAACAACAAGTGGAATCAACCCAATTATCCATATTTTATCAATAACAATTTGGTATATAGCATCAGAAATGGACTCAATCATCAAAACCGAAATGAATACATAAGCTATCAACAATTCGATTTTAAACCCAATTAGTAAGTATGCTACTACAAAAATTGCTCCTCCTAGAACTTCTACAAGGGGATAGTAAAAAGAAATTTTGGATTTGCAGTAATGGCATTTTCCCTTATTTATCAAATAACCAATTAAAGGAAAAACATCAATTAATCGTAATTTTTCTTTGCAATCCAGACAATAACTTCTGCCTAAAAGAGTTTCGTTTTTTGGTAATCTCTCTGCCATTAAGTGAAAAAAAGAACTGAATAACATTCCCATAAAAAAAATCAGAATGGAATATACTATAATCATATGGTTGTTTACAATAAGCAATAATACACTCTTACTGGTTTCTCCTTTTCATAATTTCAATTATTGGAATATTACAAAACACTAATTCCTAGTGTTATTATACTATATTTTAGCAAAGAACTAAATGCAAAACAGAAAAAATCTTTTACTGATTTACAACGATGGTTAATTCTATGTTTTACATACAAAAAGGAGGCATCCAGTTTAAGAATAACCTCCTAATTATTGTACTTTTAAAAAAAACTAAATTAAATTTTTAAGGAAATACAACAAAGTCATCAATTGTAAGCTCTGCCGGGTCCGTAATAGTAAATGTACCATTTGCGCCAACAGTAAATGTAACAGCAGGAGCACCATCAAATGGATTTGCATCTAAATTACCATTTGTAATGACATCTGCAAGAGTAAATTCATCGTCTTCAACTAAAGTGGCAACATCTAAAATATAATAATCAGCAGCTTCTATTACTGCATCATATGAAAGGCCTGCAGCTTTTTCACGTTGATTTGAGATTAATCCACCAATAGTAGGTACAGCAATGGCTGCAATAATAGCTAGAATTACAATAACAGCTAATAGTTCTACTAAAGTAACACCTTTTCTATTTTTTAGAGCACGAATCATAATATATATCCTCCTTTATTATTTGGTTCTAGTTTAATTGTATCACAGTAAATTAATATGTCAATAATCTAGGCGTTTTCTCATTAAATTATCTAAATTTGTCCTCCAAGAGACAACATAGGAAGCATCAACGCTAAAATCATCATTCCAACGATTGCATAAACAAGTAATAATAGAATGGGTTGAATGGCATTTTTTAATTGTTCTACTCGTAATTCAGTGATTCCACTATAATAACTAGACAGATTTTCCATCAATTTTGGAATATCTCCTGTGCGTTCTCCTGTAGAAATCATATGCGCCATAATGGGGTCAATAAAGTTACTCTCTTCAAAAGCCTTTGAGAAGGGTCGCTCATCTTCTATGTAAATTAAGGTCTTACTAATGACGTTTTTATAAACCACATTAGATAGTATGTTTCTAACTGTATTTAGTGCTTTCATAGAATTAATGCCATTTGACATCATTTGAGCAAGAGAATTTGCCATGAGTATTTGATTGTTCATGCGAATAAGTTTACCAAAAATCGGTAATTTTAATAACAGGTATGAAACAAAATAATGAAATGCTTTGTTTTTTTTGTTTAAAATATATAAGAAAGCAACAATCAAAAACAGTCCTCCAAAGATATACAAAGCATAATGAGCCATAAATTGACCTGTATCTATAAAAAACTGAGTAATTGCTGGAAGCTTCGCTCCTTCAAAAGAGGCAAATAAATCTGTGATATTTGGAAAAACAAATAGTAACATTCCAATGGAAATTACAATTGCAAAGAATAAGTAAATTACAGGCATTCTAATCGCGCCTTTGATTTGAGTAGAAATTTTCATTTGATAATCATAATAATCAGCCATTTTGCTAATTGTATTTGCCAAATCTCCTGACATTTCTCCGACCTCTACCATTTGTACTAGTAAATTCGGAAATTCTTTAGGCCTTTTTGACAGTGCAATTGAAAAAGAAAAACCATTATAGACATTTTGATACAGTTCGAAAAACAATTTTCTTAACAATCTGTTTTCTTGTTGAAGTGCTAACAATTCAAGAGTTGGAAGTAATTTAACTCCTGCATTTAACAATGCACCAACTTGTTTCAAAAAAAAGATTAATTGTTTTGTTTTAATAATACTGCCAAAAGATATTTGATCTAATTTTGAAAGAATGCTTTTGTATTCAGTTAAACGAATTTCTTCATAATTTTTTGCACGCAAGTATTTCAAACAAATAGCTCGATTTAAAGCTTCTATTCGGCCTTTGATTGGTTTTCCTTCTGCATTTATTGCAATATACTTAAAATTTCGGAGTTCCAATAGACTTTCCTCCTATTCCGTTGCGACTTTTAATACTTCTTCAAGCGTAGTAATTCCTTGTTTCACTTTTTCAAGTCCAGCATCTAAAATAGAAGTCATCCCTAATTTTTTCGCTTCATTTTCAAGTTCAACTATATTTGCGTTTTTAGAAATCAACATTTGCATGGATTTGGATACAGGCAATACTTCGAAAATCCCAATTCGTCCAGCATATCCTTTGTAATTACAGGAAGGGCACCCTTTTGCTCTCTTTATGTGAGTTACGTTCATGCCATATTTTTTAAGAATCTCAATTTCACTTGGAGATGGTGTTTCTTCATAACTACATTCAGTACATAAACGTCTGACTAGTCTTTGTGAAACAACTCCAGAAAGTGAAGAAGCAATCAAGAAAGGTTCAATTTGCATGTCAAGCAAGCGAGTAATGGTTTTAATGGCATTATTCGTATGAATCGTTGATAATACTAAATGCCCTGTTAAAGACGCTCTAATCGAAATTTCAGCGGTCTCAACGTCTCGAATTTCACCAATCATAATAATATTAGGATCTTGTCTTAAAATAGAGCGAAGTGCATTTGCAAAAGTCAGATTGACATCAGGATGTACTTGAACTTGATTGATTCCTTGAACTTTAATTTCTACGGGATCTTCAACCGTGACAATGTTGACATCTGGTTGATTAAGTTCATTTAAGCAAGCATAAAGTGTCGTCGTTTTGCCTGAACCAGTTGGTCCACTAACAAGAATAATTCCGTTTGGTTTTTCAATCATTTTTCGAACCAATGCTTCTTCTTTTTCATCAAATCCTAGTGATTTAATTTTATTCATGGATCCGGATAAATCCAAAATACGCATAACAACCTTTTCTCCTCTTACGGTTGGAAGTGTCGAAATACGTAAATCGATATTTTTATGTTGAACAAGTGTTTGAATTCGGCCATCTTGAGGAATTCTGGTTTCTGTAATGTCCATTCCAGACATTACTTTAATCCGACTAATCATTTGATTTAAGATTCTAATTGGAAATTCTCTTACAACATCTAAAACTCCATCAATTCGATATCTTACTAAAATCTTATCATCAAGTGGGTCAATATGAATATCACTCGCTCTTTGAAAAACAGCGGATGCTAAAATTTGATTCACGAGTTTAATCATTGGTGTATCGTCAAATATATCGGACTCTTCTTCAGCTTCTTCCACTAACACATCTTGTTTCACACCCAAAGCTTCTAAAGTACGAGTAAATCCATAATATTTTTCTATTTGAGTTATAATTTCATTTTTAGGTGAAGAAAACGCTTTAGGCCTGTAACCAGTTAAAACTCTTAGTTCTTCAAACACAGAAAAATCTAACGGATCATAGGTTGCAAAATAAATTTTGGATCCGACTATTCTTAAAGGAATGATATTGTTCCTCCTACAAAAAGACTCTTCGACTAAAGATAGAGCATGTTCATCAATCGTATAATTTGCAAGAGAAACTCGTTCAACTCCTGTTGAATTTTCTAATGCCTTTAAAATTTGGTTTTCGGTTGTGTATTCTAAACGAATTAAAGTTTCACCCAATCGCTCATCAATCGTTTGTTTGCTTAAGGCATCTTTAATTTGTTCTTTGGTAATGACTTTTTCTTGAAGTAAAACATCTCCTATACGCTTTAAAGCCATCCTTAATCGCTTCCTTTCAAAACTATATTTTCATAATATATTTCATTTACTGAAGCAATTTGACAATCATATAATTTAGAGATTATTTCTTCTCCAAATAGATTTATAGAAGTTCGATAAATTGACGTGACATTTCCATTCACTCCAGATTGTACTAAAAGAGAATATACATATTCTGTATCGGTTTCTGTAATAGTCACTAAAGGAGTAAACTCATCAATTAAATCATTATTTAAAACGATGGTATGAAAAGGCGTGACGGTTACAAGTTCAGAAGAAATTGTAAACGTCGTGATATAAGGAAATCCTTTTAATTGAAAGGTTAAAGTTAAATCATCTTTTTGTTCGATTACAATCAAAAAATCTTCTTCAAGTGGATTGTAAAAAGAAAAATCGAATTGATTCATTTCAAGAATTCGTACGTTTTTGCCAAGAGACGCCCATTCGGGCATTTCAAGATATTCTAAGAAATTAAATTCAGTAAAATTAGTTTGCAAGGTAAGTTCTTGAATTCCTGATGCAATGATACTCATTTGTTCATTGCTTAAGTCATAACTTAATAATTCATTTAGCAAAGAAAATCGTTGGTTAGCAAAAATCACGATGCTACTCACTGCTTGTGTGATTTCATTTATATCTTCTTCGTTGATTTGGGTCACTTCAATTTCATTTATCACGCTTAAAGCAAAATATTCATCAAGATAATCACGCAAATCGTATGTCTTAATTCGCGACAAATTCATCATATCTTGATTTAAATCAAGTAGAAAAGCATCAAAATTTATCTGAGCGATTGTTGTTTCTGAAAATTGATCTATTAAATCGTTTTCAAGAGCGATTTGATTTTCCATGGTTAGACTAAAGTAAGCAACATTTTCAGTGTTTTTTGTTATGGAAAGAAGCGTCTGTTCTAAATCAAAATAAAAATAAGTTAAATTGATTTCCAACTCATATTCTTGAAAAAAAATCGTATATTCTGAAGAGGTCTTCCATGAAGCGATGTTTTCACTCAAAACCGAATCATATTCATCAGTCGAATAATTTCCAAGATAAATAAATCCAAGACTAGTCAGATCTATATCATTTTGGATATTAAAAAAGAGTAGGGTTCCCCCTGCAAAAATTAAAGAAAGTATAAGTGTCATAATAGCCACAAATAAATAAGTTTTTTGTTTTAAGAATTTGATAAATTGTCTCATAATCCACCTCTTATACAACTTTATTATACCAAATCATTTGATAATTATTTCATGTTTTTAAAATTTACTTAAAGTATTTGAAAAAAACTATCCAAAATTGGTTTTCATTTACAATATGGATTATGATATAATGAACTTAAGAATTTGATTAGGAGGTGACTCTTTTTGATTATCTCAAACAAAAAAGGATTTACATTAATCGAAGCAGTCGCTTCTATTTTTATTATCGCTTCTGTTTTGGCAGTAGGTATTACAATATTAATGAATATACGCATTCAAGGCATTTCCACTCAAAGACGAATCTTAGCAGTCGAAGTTGGTTCTTTAATTCGAGATGATATAATTACTTCTGCATCGTACGACGAAGTCGCTTTATGGCTTGATGGTTCGGAAAAGATTTTGAATTCAACTAACTGTCAAACAAGTGGTTCCCCATTTTCTTGCGATAGCTTTTTATATACGCTAGATGGTATCTCTTATGATGAAAATGTCGTTATCACTTTTTTAGCTCCTACCATTCAATCGGAAGAATATCACATCATTCATTTTTCTGTTGTTATTGAGTACTATTCTTTAAAAACTATCGAATTAGAAGGAATACTCTATGATGAAACCATTCAATAAAAAAGGAGTCAGTTTAGTTGAACTTTTAGCATCTATCGTTATTTTTGCCATTGCAATTGGTTTAGTTGCTGGCATCTTGACAATTATTTCAAATGCATCCGCCAAAATCTTAGAAAATGGTAAAGCAAATACACAAGGACAATTAATTACCAGAATTCTAGAAACTAGGATGCAAGATTTTTCGCCCACGGATTATTCGCTTTGTTGGCATAATTCAGAATGCATTATCCTTGAAAATCATTTTGCTTATGTGTTTGATCCTATTCAAAATGATGTAGTGTTAGAAGTATATGATCCAATTCTTGAATTTGAGATGGATATAGAACCCGGAGAGATTTTGTTAGATCAAATTCCAATCGAAAACGATTACTTTTCTCTTCATTCCAGTAGTAATATTCAAATTACAGAAGACTCAAATAATGTGTATATTGTCTTTGAGATTGTGTTAGAGTCTTCCACTGCTAATTTATATACTTTTTACGCTGGATATACTTTTGAAATATTAGCGACGCCATAACTTTAGTTTTAGTAAAGGAGGATTGCAATGTATGAATATTCTTAAAAATAAAAAAGGCATGGGCCTTCCACTGATGATTGCAATCGTCACTTTTGTGTTTGCAATTGTGGCGACTTTATTAACGGTAGCTATAAGGCAAGCATCCTTAATTGATAACTCCATCGAATCTTCAGAAAAATATGTTAATGCTGTCCAAAAAGTTGATGCAACAATCCAAATCATTGTAAGAGATCAAAATCTCGAACCAACCTACTTAAATGCACTTTCGGCATACATGGAAGTAACCATTGAATCAATTGGAACTAATTTATGGATGATTTCTCAAAACGTTTCTGATACAAAAACTGTTTTAAGCTATATTACAGGTTCTGCTACTAGTAACTCAACTTATGATTTAGTCTTTCAATATTCTGGAACGGAAAATGATTTTAATTTAAGTCCATTGATTACTCCTTCTACTTTACTTGGAGTATACATACCTTCTTATATTGAAACAAATTTTCCTTTGTTAACTCCTCAAACCGAATTTACTACTTTTGATAGTATTGTCTCCTATATTCAAAGTCTAACAACAACTTCAGGGTCATTTCAAGCGGTTTCTCCAACTGCTTTGACCTCACAAACAAATCCAACAGCATTAGGACATTGGTATGTCACAGGAAGTGTTATAATTCCTAAAGATAAAGATTTGACCGTTCCAAATGATAGAATCTTAGTAATTAATGGAAATCTTACCATGAACGCTAATAGTGATATTATTGGAAATGTCGTTGTAAATGGAAATGTGGTTATTAATGGAACTAAGACTAGTTCGGAAACTATTTCAGGAACTCTATACATTGATGGAACTTTAACGGCTTCTAGACCATTACAGTTTGGCACAAGTAGTCGCCCTGCCTTTATAATAGCCACTGGAGATGTAACATTTGGAAATACGATTTCTGGTTATGTTTATTTTTTCTGTGATAATTTTAATGAAAAAAGAAATAAAGTTAGTATTATTGGAGGAGTTTACGCCGCCACACCATCTAGTGTTCCATCAACTGGTATTAGCATAAATTCTAATTTAGATACTGATTTATTTTACAGTTATGGAATTCCTCTTTATATGGTAACAGAAGGATCAGGTACTGGAACATTTTCTTTTAAGTATACTTATCCATCCTAAAACATGGGAATTAATTATCTTTATTCGTTTTGAATTCAAAAGATTATGATATACTATTTATAGACTTATTTTAAATTTTGAAAGGATACATTATGGACATTCAAAAAAAGTTACTAGCTGAGAAATTGGCGCAAAAGGAAACGAAAAATTTAAAGATGGTGATTGGTTTTGACGGATTTATTGATGAAATCATTCATGTAGTTGACAAACGTCTTGATAGTCAAAATGTCACTCGGATTGAAACAATAGAAGATTTTGCAAAACGCATCGAAAAAGCTAGTGGGCTTTCCACAAACATTGAATTATTACCTATCCAGAAAAAAATTGGTGGAAATGGTCCAATTATGTGTAATGCGCTTGCTAAACACAATTCACTCATTACCTATATAGGAGCTTTAGGCGTACCTTCAATCGATGAAGTATTTCTAAAAATGAATGAAAACGTCACATTGTATTCCATCGCAAACAGCGGACACACAGATGCTCTTGAATTTAATGATGGTAAATTATTACTAGGAAAGATGACTTCTCTCAATGATGTAACGTATACAAAATTAATTTCAACTCTTGGAAAAGATGGTTTAATTAAACTTTTAAGTGAAACCGATTTGTTTGCGACAGTAAACTGGTCCATGCTTCCTTATATGACTGAATTATGGAAACAACTTCTAAAAGAAATTTTTCCTCTTCTTCCAAAAAGAGCTAGAAAACCGATATTTTTTGTCGATCTTGCTGATCCAGAAAAACGAGAAGCAAAAGAAATCATTGAAGCACTTGATTTGTTAAAATCTTTTTCTGCATATTTCTTTGTAGTATTAGGATTAAACAAAAAAGAAGCCTATGATGTCGCAAATGTCTTGAAACTTTTTGACGCTTCAAGTCTTTCTCATATGCAAGTATCTTTAGAAGATTTAAATCTTTCTCTTTATCACTATCTAAAAATTGATTCTGTTGTGATTCATCCAGTTGACCGTTCTTCAACCGTAATAAACGGCGTCTTTTCAGAAGCATTAGGCCCTTATGTTAAAAAACCAAAACTGACTACGGGAGCAGGAGACAATTTTAACGCTGGATTTGTTCTTGGTTTAATGCTAGATTTATCCCCTGAAGATGCTTTACTAACTGGAATGAGCACAAGTGGATTTTACGTTAGAAATGCATCAAGTCCAACATTTGTAGAACTATATTCCTTTATTGATGATTGGGCAAGAGGAAAAGTATAAATTTATTTAATTCATTTAAAAAAGACCAGCTAATGTAATTTGCTGGTCTTTTTTTTGAATTCATAGTTTTTTCATATTATTTATCTTGTTTTAAAAATGCATAGAAATCTTGTTCTTTATCTTTGTCTTCTTGCGAAACGGTTCCAACCGGCGACACAAGAATCGTAAATTCATCCTCTCCATCTAACTGAAATAATGAATCACAAGCTTTTCGATCAAATGCTCCCACTGCACAAGTTCCAAGTCCGATGGATTCAGAGGCAATGTATAAATTTTGACATACATGACCAATATCTACCAAAATGATTCTGTGTGAAAAAATAGAATATCGCCATTCAGAACGGTATGGAATTACACTCCAAAAGAAAATGACGTTGGCTGAAGTTGCCCATCCTTGTCCTACCAAAGCTGACTTAACTAATGTATCCATTTGATCTATATCAAACAGAAACTCAATTTCGTGTGTCATAGGTAAATAGTGATAAGCACCATTTGTTAACCCATCTACCTTTTTTATAATTAGATAGGTTTCAAATTCATGTCTGGCGCCTCCACTTGGGACAGTTCTAAGAGTTGCATAGTTATTTCCTCTTATGCTTTTGATGCCTTGAGTTGCCCAAAGCAAATAAGACAATTCAAGTAAAGACATTTTTCCTTCTGTATATACTCTGTGACTAACCCTTTGACCAATAACTTTCAAGATATCTTTTTCTAATTTTAAATCTTTAAAGTTACTTGGAAGACTAATTTGAACTGAAGTCATTTTTTCTTTAACAAGAGGTGGTTGAATTAATTTTAATTGTTGATCTGATGGTTCATCAATATCAATGTCATCAAATCGAATAAATTGTCTTCCCTTTTTTAGAAGTTCTTCTACTTTTTTACTTGGCATATAGTCTCTCCTATCTATTTTTTTAGATTATAAAAAATCATATGGACTACCTCAAGTATAAATCATAACAATTTTGAAATCAACCTCTAATCAATATTAAATCGTTTTTACAATCAAAGTCCTTTTACCGTAAAGACTTATTTATCTTAAACTATTTTTCGCCATCTATTACGAAGTATTTCAAAAAAGGAAAATAAAACAATAAATAAATATATTATCATAGCGTAAGAACTCAAAGTAAGTAAATACGGATAAAATGCACTTTTTACAACTTCTTCTGCCCAAGAATTAATTGAATCGTTTATTAACAAAGGCGAAATAAGAAAACGCCAAGAAAAATAAATTGAGATAAAAAAAGCGAATAAATGTTTTAGAAGATTCGTAATAGAAAATACTGTATTTTCATGATGTTTCCTGCTTGTTTTTATAAGATAGATTATCATAAACACATAAATTAAAATTAGTAAAATCAATAAATCAAGTCGATGAAACATATAATAAAAAAGCGGAATCAGCACAATCACTGTCATCTGAATGTAAGATAAAACATTAGTGATTTTATCTTTTTCTTTTGTTTTAGTTATAATGATGTTTTGAATATACCAAAAAATGATACAAGCAAAAAGAAAAACACTAAATTTCCAAGAAGCTTGAAATATCGAAAAATCAATCATACTTATAATAGATACTACCGCAAAAGGAATGAAGTATCTCAACAAGTTTTTATATTCATGAGAGTGAAACG
The DNA here is from genome assembly GCA_018818595.1 of Bacillota bacterium. Lineage (NCBI taxonomy): Bacteria > Bacillati > Bacillota > Bacillota bacterium. The sequence continues at coordinate 94,467 of JAHIRM010000050.1, read as the reverse complement.
ATTCTTGAATCGATTCATTATTTTGAAATAGTATTCTTGAAATCAATAATGATAAAATCAAATATAACACTAATACAACAAATATCGTAAAAGCGAAATGCAATTTAAACAAATCAAGGTACCCAGAAGTTGCCCTTAATATTTCAATACCGACTGAAGATAGTACTAAAAACACAAAATAGAAATATTCTTTTTTTTGACATTGTTGTTTTTTTACATCAATACTTTTAAAATAGAATTTATTTATCAATGTTAGAACTACTATAATAATACCTGAAATAAAAAGATATCCAATCCTGACATATTTTGCAATAGTTCGGAATGTTCCTTCAAATTCAGCATTAATGTCTGAAATTTCAGTTATGTAAAAAAAGGATACCGATATTACAATGCCTATTATTAGTAATAACATGGCAAACAACCAAATTAAATGGTAATTTTTGATGTAAAAAGTAGATTTCTCATTCATTACATACAATTCCTTTCTAATATTTCCTTTGGTTCAATTAAAATGTTAAATGACAAAAATTATCCAAAAATCTGTATTGAAGAAGTAAGCTATATTCTCACTTCTTCAATACAACAATTTCTATTTTAACACCCTGAGGTGCTTGTGTTAAAGAAAAATTGAATTTTATTTAATCGGTGCATATCAATTTCATCTGTAATAGTAGGTGAAAGGGTAATTCCAGCATTAACTCCCGTAACTGTAATTGAGCTACTTACACTAATATCAATTGAGAATTTTTTATAGTAATGGATGTAGTCTCCTGCAAATTGTGTGTTTGATAAAGTTAATGGATTTATTGTAGTTCCATGATCATATATGATATCACTTCGTAATTCTACAGTTATTTTATTTACATGTCGTACATAAGTACATGAAAGCGGAGTAGGAAATGGATCATCTACATTAGTATAATCTGCAATCGGATTTGTTAAAGGGTCAACAGGATATTCAATATCATCCATAAGTGGAGCTCCAAAAACGATTCCGCTTTCTGAGTGGTTAAACATAGTGGGGTTTGAGGCCATCGTATAATTATGGACTTTGGTATAACTATAGTCGTTATAGTCTATCAGGAAAAATCCAATACCTCCAATATAGAACAAATAAACTGGCTCTGATTCAGTATATTCATTTGTAATTGTTCCCTTTATGGAAGAAGTAATATCAGAAAAATCATCTGAGTCCCATTCAACTGAAATATAATCAGTATGTCGTTGACTTGGAAGAGCATCATTCCAAATTAATTTACTATGAATATATCCTGTAGGTGTTTGGGTAGCTGGATTATTATCAATGTCCAAGCTTGTAGAACGATTTGGAAATAAAATAACAGTGGTATAATGGATGGAATACGATACTTCATCATAAACCGCTACTGCTCCACACATGTATGTATTTGTATAGCAAACTTTATCAACGATTGGATTATGGTATACTCCATATAAATCAACCGCTAACGTCATTACAGTGTTGTCAAGCAATGCATTTTCTTCAGCAGTTAATTCCATTCCAAGTGCTTTTTGTCTTTGAAGAGTTTCTTTTTCTGCTATGGTTTGTTTTTGCATTTCTAATTTTTTCTCATATTGTTGTTTGTTAATTTCTTGACTGGCAACAACTTGACCTTGGTAATAAAAAGTTTCGTTGAAACTTTCTTTTTCATGGACTATTTGTTCATAATCTATGTCTGATTTTAAATCATCAAAGATCAATTGCGCTTCAACGTGAATTGAAAATGTTGAAATAGAAATCAAAATAAATAATATCATTAATATTTTTTTCATAAGTTCTCCCCTTTTATAGTGTTTCTCGTTTTATTCTATTAAATTCTTCTTTGAAGTTATCTTTCACATTTTTTAATTCTTGGAAAGAATATTGATTATTTGTTTTGCTTAGTACAGCTTTTAGCTCCAAATCTTCATCAAATCTTTTCGTTTTAGTTTGACAACCTTCATACAAAATTTCATACAAATCCAAACTGTGATTTAGTATTGCAAACTTAAATAATACAGCAAGATAGAATAAATGCTTTTTTAAATTACACATGACTAAATCAAATCCATCAATTCTATTGTGTGAATAATAGGATACTACTAAACATTCTCCACCGCATACAAAATTTGCTTCACAATCACTGCACTTGCTCTTGTTAGAAAGCGTACTCCAAATATTTTCAATTTTCTTATCGTCAAATCCTTCATTTAATGTACCAATTTCTAATTCAGGAATTCCAATTGCACCAGGACAACTTACAATCTTGTTATCCGCAGTGAGCGACATTCTTCCAACACCAGTATCACATCTCGTTAAAACTTTTTGATTTAAAATGACTCTTGTTAGAAATTTACCGAAGTAGTCATCTCCATTTAAGAGAATCCCTACATCGTTCAGATTTCCTGCTAAAGTTTTTCTTAAAAGATATTGATTCAATTTTGTGTATTCTCTTTTTATCTGTTCAACATTTGTTTCATCGATCCCTCCATTCTTATTAAAATTTCGTACTGGTTTAATGCTAATTGTTGGAAAGATTTTTTTTAAATGAAGAAATGTGGTTAATACATCTTGATTGCTTTTTGTTAGTGTAACTGCCCCTCCCAAATATTGCTTTTCTTTTATTTGTTTTATATTTTTAATTATAGTATTATAGCTTCCTTTGCCAAGCGGAAATATTCTATTTGCATCATGCTGCTTTTTTGTTCCATCAATGCTAATTCCAAATATATATCCTGCGTTTTGTAATAATTTAACATTATCTTTGTGAAGTAATGTTCCATTTGTGACTAACATGGGAAGTACTTCTTTTCTAATTTGATTACTCTTTTCTTTACAATATTTTGCAATCTCTAACATTAAATCCATTTTTAATAATGGCTCGCCAGACCCAGTTGGATCTACTATGTATTTACCTGCATTTGGAAATCTAGTAATAAGCAAATCAATAAATTTCTTAGAATCTTCAAAAGATATAGAATTGTTTGATTTTTCTTTATTAAAACAGTATTTACAATTTAAATTACATCCAGCTGATGAATGAAGACAAATATAGATTGTCTTAAAGTAATTTAGATGATTTGTGAATGAAAATGGAATTTCATCAAACATATGATTTTTTATTAAAAAAATTTCCAATTCTTTTTTATTGTCAAAATTCTTCTTTGTAATAGCTAACTGATTACTATTAACTTTACTTACCAATATTAATGATTCACCGAAATCATAAGTAATAATATTTCTCACATTAATTCTCCTATAAATAAATATTGAAATGGCAAATGATGTAACTAACATTTTTTAAAACAATTTTAATAATAAATATTTACTATCAATTATGTAGAAATTGTAGCATATGAACTATTTCTTGTCAACGTGAATTATAAACAAATATAAAACCATTTCATTTTAAAAACAATTTTGATCTACAAATCAATTCTATTCTTTTACGATATTACCCTAAAGTCATCATATTTAATTTATAGTATATATGTATTCATAAAAATCATCTATTATTCAAAAAATAAATGATTCTAATCACACATAAATATGGTATAATACGGTCGATGAAAACGCTTTAGGGAGCAGAAAAAGGAGATAACAATGTTTAAGTCAATTCAAGACATGATTGCCTTTTGCAATCAAGAACAAATTAAAATTATTGATTTTAAAGTAGTGGATTTAAAGGGTAAATGGCATAGACTTAGTATCACAAACACAAAATTATCAGAAGATATCATGGAAAAAGGAATTGGATTTGATGGCTCAAGTTATGGTTTTTTAACAGTAGAAAAATCAGATATGGTTATGATTCCAGATGTTTCTAGTGCCTACCTCGATTCCTTTAAAGAAGAAAAAACATTGGTTGTAATTGCAAATATTTATAAAATTCAACACAATCAAATTATTCGTTTTGAAGATGATCCAAGATATATTGCTGAAAAAACGGAAAATTATATGAAAAAAGAAGGAATTGCTGATACTTGCTTACTTGGACCAGAATTCGAGTTTTACGTTCTTGATCACATTTCCTTTAAAAATACCAATCAACATGTTGAAGTTAAAATTGATAGTAGCCAAGCAGATTGGAATATGGGTAAAGATGAAACCAAAAATTTAGGTTTTAAAGTTCAAAATCATGGCGGATATCATCTAGATTCTCCATTTGATTCTAGTTACGAATATCGTACTAAAGTCGTTCTTGAAGCTGAAAAAGTTGGGATTCCAGTAAAATATCACCATTCAGAAAATGGTGGACCAGGACAAGTGGAAATTGAAGTAAACTTTGCAGGAATCAAAGAAATGGGAGATCGTTCTCTAAAATTAAAAAACATTTTGAATCTTACTGCTGTTCAAATGTCTAAAACAATTACTTTTATGCCAAAACCTTTTGCAAATGAATGTGGAAGCGGTCTTCATGTACACATTCAATTAAAAAAGGATAATAAATTTATTATGTATGATAAAAATGGGTATTCTCAATTGTCTGATATAGCCTTATATGCCATAGGAGGAATTTTATTTCATGCGCCTAGTTTAACTGCTCTTACTAATCCTTCCACAAATTCATATAAGAGACTTGTTCCAGGTTTTGAAGCTCCTGTAACCATAGGTTACGCAACAGCAAACAGGAGTGCAGTCATTCGAATTCCAGGATATGCTATTGATGAAACGGAAAAACGTTTTGAACTCAGAAGTCCCGATGGAATGGCAAACCCTTATCTTGCGTATAGCGCAATCATGCTTGCTGCATTTGATGGTATCAAAAATAAAATGAATCCTTCTAAAATGGGATATGGACCTTTTGATGTAAATTTATACAGTTTATCTGAAGACGAAAAATTAAAAATTAAAAGTCTTCCAGCTTCTTTGCTTGAAGCCGCAGAGGCGCTAGAAAAAGACTATGAATATCTACTTGTTGATCAAATATTTTCCAAAAACATTCTAAATAATCACCTTGAACGAATTCGAAAAGAACATGCATTAATTAATAAGATGCCTCACCCACTTGAATTTCAAATGTATTACAATCTCTAAAAAAATTAACTGACAAAGAGAAAGCTAAAAGGTATCCATACTTTTAGCTTTTTTTGACTTTTTTTATAAATATACTAAATAAACAAGGAATTCTTTCTAAAGTAAGGCATAAAAAAAGACGCTTTAAATCTTTGCGCCTATTTTTGATAATTGTTAAAATAATGTAATGCAATTTATTTCTTATCAATGTATAATTAAAAACATTTTAGATTTGCCCTAGTCACTTACTCTAACACTTTAATTCTATAACAATGAGTTATAATCCCGGGATTTGACTCCAAAATCCCACCATAATAGATGACAGATATTGTATTAAAAGCCGAAATAGAATCAATTTCAATTGGGTTGTTATTTGAATCAAGTAGAATCGTTTTATCATCAATTCTTATTTGAAATTGTCCAGAACTTAATGCGCCGCTTTTGGCAGTTACTAATAGAGATGAATCATAAACATCTTCAACTTGACCGGTAAAAGTCACTTGTGGAATAACTATAAAATATGCGCAAATAGTAAGAATACTGATTACAAGAAGCGAAATTACTAGTATTTTTTTTACCTTCAACTAAATCATCTCCTATTCATTCATAAATGTAAACAAATAAAGCATGGTTTTTATTGGTAGTTATTCGAAAATAAATACAATGAGGTTAATTTGTTTTAACACTCTTGAATTTATTGATAATTTGTTCAGCCGTTTTTATTCCATCTACTGCAGAAGACATGATTCCTCCAGCATATCCGGCTCCTTCTCCCATAGGAAATAGTCCGGATATATTTGACTCATGAAATTCATTTCGAATCATACGTATTGGCGAAGAAGATCTTGTTTCAACACCTGTAAGGACCGCATCATTCATCGCAAATCCTTTTAATTTATGATCGAAATCAAGAATGGCTTCTTTCATTGTATTTATGACAAACGGCGGAAAGATATCTGACATTTTAACAAAAGTAACACCTGGTTTATAAGAAGGAATCACTTCTCCTAAAGAAGTACTTTGTTTATCTTTTAAAAAGTCACCAACAAGTTGAATGGGTGCATAATAGTTTTTCCCTCCAAGTAAAAATGCTTTTTCTTCAAATTCTTTTTGAAAAGCAACTCCAGATAAAGGATGAGTTGAATGAAAATCGTTTGGAGTTACATTGACCAGCAATGCAGAATTTGCATTGTTGGAATCTCGTTTGTTTTCACTCATTCCATTAGTCACGACGCCTCCAGATTCTGAAGTTGCACAAACAACATACCCCCCAGGACACATACAAAAAGTATAAGCACTACGGTTATTTTTGCTGTGATATGCCATTTTATAATCAGCTGCTTCAAGATTTGAAGCATCTGCGAATTTTCCATATTGAGCTTGATTGATAAACTTTTGAGGATGTTCAATTCTAACGCCAATGGAAAAAGCTTTTGGAACGATTTGTAAAGCCAACTGATGTAACACTTCAAAGGTGTCTCTTGCACTATGACCTATACCTAATAAACAAACATCGGTTAAAATCGTTTTTTCATTGTTGATAACAACACCTTTTAATATGTTATCTTTTACAATGAAATTTGTCACTTTTGCGTTAAAGATGATTTCTCCACCATTTAAGATAATTTCTTCTCGAATGTTCTTAATTATTTCCTTTAAACAATCGGTGCCAATATGAGGTTTATTCAAGTATAAAATCTCTTTATTTGCTCCAGATTGAACAAGTGTCTCTAAAACCATTCTACATCGATCATCACTAATTAAAGTCGTCAATTTCCCATCTGAAAAAGTCCCTGCTCCTCCTTCGCCAAATAAAATGGATACTTCATCATTATATTCTCCAGATTTATAAAAATGTTGAATTTGGTTTGAACGAGTATATACATCAAGGCCTCTTTCTAACACAATAGGAGAATATCCTCTTCGAGATAAAAGTAAGGCAGCAAAAATCCCAGAAGGTCCAAAACCTACGATAACGGGAGATTTAGTTAGTATTTTAGTACCTGATACAATTTCTCTATAAGACGATGTTTTAGAAACCGACACATTTCTATATCCCTTTTCTAATAATTCTTTTTCATTTTTTACACTCACATCGACAGAAAAAACAAAAAAGATGTGATCTTTTCGTCTGGCATCAATGGCTTTTTTATTAATAGTTAGTGATACGAAATCTGATGCATTTAATTTGCACGAAAAAAGAACTAATTTTGTCAAATTAGTCATTTCTTGTTCGGTAGTTAAAGCATCCTTTAGTTCTAATTTTAAATCAATGATTCGAATCATATGAACCTCTAATACTTGCGTTTTTTCCAGCTAAGTATCCACTTGACCAAGCCCACTGAAGATTAAACCCTCCACAAAGACCATCTATATCGATAATTTCTCCTGCAAAATAAAGTCCAGGAATTAGAGTGGATTCCATTGTATTCTTATTTATTTCCAAAATGTCAATGCCTCCAGCAGTCACTTGAGCATCTTCAAAACTTTTACTTCCATTTACGGTAAATCGCCAATCAAAGAGCAAATCAACTATTCTCATCACTTGATTTTTATCTACATCAGAAACAAGAGAGTTTTGTTTTGTGACTCCTGCCTCTTTTAAAATAGCAGAAATAAGTCTTTTATTAATTAAACCAACTAAACTAAAATCTATTGGTTTATCTAAAGCCAAATCAAATCTTCTTTTTACCTGTTCTTTGGATAAGGAATCTACTAAGATTACTTTCAAAGTTATTTCTTCATGTTGTAATAACAATTGATTTGCCTTTCGACTTAGTTGTAGAATGGTTGGGCCACTAATTCCATAACTAGTAAATAAAATGTCTCCTTTTTCAACTTGAAGAACTTCTCCATTATGTATCAATTCAACCGTTCCAGGAATTTTTACTCCATCAAGTTGTTTTAAATATGGACAATTTAATTTTAATTTAACTAATGCAGGAAAGATAGGTGTTATATGATGCCCTAGTTGTTTTGCAAGAACAAATCCTGATCCATCGCTTCCGCTTTTTGGCATTGCTTTCCCACCAGTACAAAGAATAACTTTATCAGCCTTTAACGTTGAATTACCTGGTAAATAAGCAGTAAAACCGTCGTTAGTTTTTACGATTTTTTGGACATAAGAATCCGTTCTTACAATCACATTTTGTTTATCTAATTCATATAATAAAACATCCACCATACTTGAAGCTTGTTCAGACAAAGGAAATGTTTTACCTAACTCTTCAGTTTTTGGGGTTATGCCCAGTTCTTCAAAAAAATGAATGGTTTCGTGTGGACCAAACGTTTCAAGTGCTTTCAAGGCAAATTCAGGATGATTATAGTCTTGGTTTGTAGCAAAAATGTTGGTAAAATTACAACGGCCATTCCCCGTTGCCAAAATCTTTTTCCCTATGCGTGGATTTCGTTCTAAAATGGTTACGGATGCCTTTGCTCTTTTCGCGATAATGGCGGCAACTATTCCACTTGCTCCCCCACCAATGATTAAAATATTTTGTGGATTCATATTCTTCACCTACTATTCTCTTTACTTAAATAATTATATCACACTCTACTTTGATTGTTTTTGTATTTTACATATAACTTCTTTTGTTTTAGAAATGATGATTTATATTCGTTAAAAATCAAGAAAAACTTAGGCATAATAATCAAAATACTGTAATTAACAAAAGTACGGATTTGATTTGAATTTAAAAAAATAAAAAGAACATTTCAGAAGAAAATGCTCTTGTTTTAAAAATATGGTGGAGCCAGAGGGGTTTGAACCCCCGACCCCCTGCACGTCAAGCAGGTGCTCTCCCACTGAGCTATGACTCCAATTTTGAATCTATTATATCATGCTTTTAACTAATTGAAAAGTTCTATTTAAAAAAGCCAATCTCATGCAAGATTGGCTTTAATTCATTTAAACTTTTGGTTCTGTATTTTCGTAATGTACAACCATTTGAGGGAAAGGAATTTGAATGTTATTTTGATCAAACAATACTTTCATTTCACGATTTAAATCTCTTAATACTTGGTGTCTTTTTGATTCTTTTGTTCTGGCGAAAATTCGTAATACAACTGAAGATTCACCTAATTCTTCTACGCCGCGATAATAAGGTCCTTCTACAATATCAGGGATTTTGTTTTTAATTAAATGAAGATTATTTTTCAAAACTTCTTCCACTCTTAAAATATCTTCTTGATAACTGATTGAAATTCTGCAAATGGCTGGTGATAATTGGCTTGAAGTATTAATAGCACCTCTAATATCGGAATTATTAATAATTTTGACGTCTCCACTGATGTCTTCAAATTTCGTTGTTCGAATTCCTATTTCGATTACAGTACCACGAAAATCTCCAATTTGAATGACATCACTAATAGAGAATTGTTTCTCAAAAATAATAAATAAACCGCTAATTACGTCTTCAATTAAGCTTTGTGCTCCAAAACTTAAAGCAAGCCCTATTATTCCAGCTCCAGCAAGTAAAGTCGGTGTTGGGACATTCCATGCGCTAAGAATTAAGAAAGCAGCAATAATGATTGTGACATATTTTACAACGCTTTTTAATAAATTCCCAATGGTTTCACTTCTCATTCCTTTTTTTGTAAAAATTGTGATAATAAATAAAAGAATTTTATTTAAAATCCAGACAAATACGATAATGGTCAGACATTCAAGTAAAATGACATAGTTGTTTTGAAAGAACCCAATCAAATCAAAGAATTTCCCTACACTATTGGAAATGATATTTGCAAAAGTCGTTTCTGCAAACAAGATTCCTGAAAACATTCCCAAAAGCAAACATAGTACAATAATGGATGTGACAACGATAAAACGAATTTTTTCTTTTTTCGGTAATAATTTAAATTTTTTCATTTTCTTCTCCTCTATTCATTCACTTGAATGGTATCTAATATGACATAATAATAAAAAACTGAATCTGACCTAATTCCTAAATTAATGTGATAATTAGGATAACTTTGTAAATCGACTATAAACGTTGCGGTTTTTATGTTTCCTGAGGGGACAAAGTCAAACGATAGTGATGTTACAAACACATCATAATCAATGGTTTCTTCGTAAATCCAGTAAAAACCGTTTTGGAAGAAGTGATTAGGATCTTCAACCGTTATAGTAATTGAGTAATACGTATCTAATTTATCGATGACGATACTTGCAGTGTAATCACCTATTGTTCTTGCCTCCAAAGTAGAAACGACGAGAGTCACCTGTTTTGATGTATCAGGATCAAGATAAGAGGCTACTAACTCTAAAGTATAATCTGTATCCTTTAATAATCCATCAAACAGAATGGGTGGCATTTCGTAGTGTATTGTATCTTCTGTGTTTTCAATTTCAATTTGTTTTACAACTTTATCATCTTTTTTTAGAAAAACAATGTATGTTATATCTGGAACAGCCTGAAAGTCTGCATAAGTGTATACGGAAATGCTATTAGACGTCACCTGATCTAAATAAAAAGAAGCGGAAAGATAGAGTGGTGTTTTAAATGATAGTTCATCTAAAATAATTACTTCATCATTTTGAAGAGTGCCTTCTAAAATCAAATGAATCGTGACGTTGTAATTTGGAATATTTTCAATCAAAAACTCTTGATCAAAACTCGTAATGTTGATGGTTTGATAATCCAAACTCTCTTCTTCACCTGGGAACGTATAGTGATACTTGAAAGTAATATTTTTTAACTCTATGTTTGGATCACTATAAAACGTTCTACATAAATAACTTAAGTAATAATCTTGTACAGTACTATCTAATCCAATTCCAATGATAGCTCCCTTAAGTATGTCAAGTGTTGTGACATTTTCTTTCGCAAGTGTTTCCAGTCCAAATCCTTTATCTGCTAAAACCATTACTTGATAATCTGTATTTTCATTTAACCCATAAAAGAGTCCTTGATTGTCTCCTAAAGTGAGAAAATATTCAAAATATTCCATTTGATTTTGAAGAATGATCTTAAGCGTTCCGTCGATAATTGCCTCATCTTCATCTTCAACGTGAATAAAGTATGCGACTTCTTGAGTGAAAGCAGTTACTCTCAGATTGGAAGCCACTGGACTTTTAGGAATATATACAACCGCAACTACGACTACTGCAACGGTTATAACAAAAGAAGATAACCAATTTTTGAGAATTTCTGATTTGGTTTGTTTCTGCTTTTTCAATTTAAATTCACTAAGTCTACTCAAGAAAATCACCTCCTATCTTTAAGTATTTTACACTATAAGAAAATGGCTTTCAAGTCCATTTTACAAATTAATGACTTAACTCAATAAAATTTTTATCTTAACTCAAATTTAACTAGGAAATTGACCTATATTAACTTATACTTGATTAGAATTTTACATCTTTTATGACAAACAAAAAAAAGAACTTGCAAAAGTTCTTTTTTTTCTTAATGGTCGGAAAGACAGGATTTGAACCTGCGACCCCTTGGACCCCATCCAAGTGCTCTACCAAGCTGAGCTACTTCCCGCTTTCTTATATTTTATCAAAAAACGTCGCAATATGCGACATCTTTTTATGTTAATTTTTGAAAAACAGATTATTTAACTTCAGTAAGTTTTTTTGTTTTTTTACTCATAACGATAAATGTTAACACAGCAGAAACAATTCCAGTAATACCCCCTAGTACAAAAGGTGCATTTGGACCAATAACTGTCCATAAGAACCCCGCAATCAAAGAAGCAAACAAAAGACCTATTCCTTGTGCTGTTCCATAGAGTCCTAACATCGTTCCTTTCATTTCTTTTGGTGAATATTCAGAAATATAAGCTTTTTCAGCACCAGTAATAAATGCCTGATATAGACCATATAAGATAAATAAAATGATTATATACGTTTGAGTTTCAAATAGTGCAAACCCAAAATAGACAATACCATATAACAAATAACCTGGAACTACGAGTCTTCTTCTACCAATTTTATCAGATAATTTTCCTAATGGAATGGCAAATAAAGAAGTTGTAACATTATAGATTAAATAAAGGAGTAATACATTTTGAGGACTAAACCCAATTTCATATATTTTAAGAATTAAAAAAGCATTACTTGAATTACCTATACTAAATAATAATACGATACCAATGTAAAATTTTAATTTGGAATCTATTTTAATGCCTTTCAAATGAAATGTGTGTACTTCTTTTCTCTCTTTTTTAGTTTCTCGTACAAACAATAGAAAAATCACACCTATTACAGCAGGAATGATTGAAATTAAAAAGATTTTTTTAAACGCTTCAACATCAACTAATCCTTGATTTTCATTCACCAAATATCCATAAAGAAAGAAAGCAATTAACACACCCAGTGCAGAACCTAACATGTCAAGCATTTTATGAATACCGAATGCTTTTCCAAGTGCTTGTTCACCAGATTCCGCAACTAAAGCATCTCTTGGTGCTGTTCGAATTCCTTTTCCAATTCGATCAACCAATTTAGCAAAAAATACGCCAACCCAACCAAAAGAAAAGAATAATAATATTTTGTAAAAAATCGCACTAGAATACCCTAAAAAAGCAAGTCGTTTTTTAAAATGAAATTTATCTCCTAGGTAGCCTGAATATACTTTTAAAAGTGCAGCTAAACTCTCTGCAGCTCCTTCAATCACTCCAATAATTTGAACACTTGCAAATGTGGATAAATAAATAGTTACTAGTGGATAGACCATTTCAGTTGACAAATCAATAAATAGACTGACAAGCCCTAAGAAAACAATATTTATAAATCCACGTTTTACTAAATTTTGTTCTTGTTTTATATTTTCCAAAGGTATCACCTAATACAAAATTATACGCTTCGAACTTTAAAAAAACAAGATGATTTCATAGTTTTGCTTGACGAATGAAATCATCTGTATTTTATCTTCTTGGATCAAATGAAGACGTTCCTATCGAGTACGTAAGACTGGTTAAAGTAAAACTTTGAAGTAATGTTCCCTTTTGATATACTCCTTCAAGACTATATCCATCTTCATTTAAAGTGTTTTCAACAAGAGACCCTCCTAAATATAGTTTATAGGCATCTCCTATTTCAAGCAAAGGACAAGATATAACAATAGATTCATATTTTTTTACAGGTTGAAAATGAAGAATAGTATTTCCAAGTTCATCTTCAAGATGAATTAGATTTGTTGTTTCTGAACTTAATTTAATAAGTATTCCCGGTTGAGTAGATGTGGCACCTACGTTTTGAGCCATTCCAGAAGATCCAGTAGCTATCAATATTCCTCCTGTTATTTTAAAAGATACATTGTAATCAATCGGTCCATCTCCATCACTTGTAGGTCCGTTTACTAACACCACTCCTCCTGTCATGATAATTTGTCCATTTGCATCAATCCCATCTCCAGATGAAATGACATATACATATCCTCCATTTATTGTAAGAATTGCATTTTCACTTGATTCAAGTCGTGGATCAAAAGGAAAAGAACTTGATGAATCGCTTCCTCCAGCTACGTTGATTCCATCATCGCTTGCATTGATGTGAATAGATCCTCCATTGATGTGAATAGATCCTCCATTGATAGTAATATTTAACGATTCAAGACCTTCGTAACATTTTGATATATTGATCTCTCCGCCTGATATCACTAGCGTTTCATCTGAATGGATACCATCATCATTTGAAGAGATGGAAATGATTCCGCCTTGAATGTACAAGTCACTATTTGAGTGAAGTCCATCATCACTTGATAAAATCGTATATGTTCCTCCTAAAATATTGATTCCTTGAGAGGCTTTCATTCCTTTTCCACTTACTGAATTTATGTCGTAATTTCCATCTCCTGAATGAAGGAGAAAAACTCCTTCTGAAATGGCAATGACGTTTGTAACATCAAAACAATCTCCATAAGCATCGATATCAAACTCTCCGTTTTCAATAACTAAATTACCCAAAGTTTCCTCATCGGTGTTTTCGACTTGAATTCCATCATTTAAACAAGAAATGGTTAAATCCACATTCGTGATAAATACGTCGTTATTGACTTTAACGCCATTGTTTGCGGCATCAATTATAATCACACCATTGGTAATTACCAAATCATCATCACTCGAGATACCATTTTTGTAATTAGCATAAATAGATAAACTTCCAGAGCCGTTAATCGTAACATCATCATTACTCGAAATTGTTGCTTTAAAATCGGTTAGTGAAGATTTGGAATCTGTTAATGAATTTGAAGTTCCTTCTACTAAATTTAATATCACTTTATCTGCATTTTCAACTTCGATGACTGGTCCATCTAAACTTGTTAAATGGACATCATCTAATAAAAGAGTCACTTGTTCATTGCTGGAAACATCTATATAAATAGACACATTGTTACTCACTCCTTGTAAGAGATAAGTTCCTGCAGTTGAAATAATTACTTTGTTGTCTTCTATTAAAACTTGATTTGTGGTTGATGAAATGGAAGAGACAGCAAACGTAACTGTTTCATCTTCTACTAATTCTGAATCTAAGGTATCCTCTTCATCTAACGTAATTTGGGATGTTACTCCTATGGAAGAAGTCGTCTCACTTGAATTTGTGGTAGTTGATGCATTTGAATCGGTTGAAAGAGTATCACACGACACCATAATGAAACAAATGACGACTAAAAGTACCAGTACAAATGCTTTTCTCATATGTGTTTCTCCTGTATATAGTTTGAATAACACTATATTACAATTCATTTGTGATATTTTAATGAAAAAACGGTCATGTTTTCATGAACGTTTTCATTTTTGCATTTAATTTATGCTTATAATCCTAATTGATCGTATAATTCCTTCGTATTCATTAATGTATCTTTATGAACTCGAAGATTCTTAATTTTTTTTATACTACTCTTAGTCTTTTTGAAAAGCAATTTACATCCTCTTTGAATCCAGGAGAAAGGTAAGAGCCAAGGATATTTTTTCAAATAATGATACGTTCCTTGCATTAAGTGTTTTGAGGGGAATAACGTTTTCAATATAAAAGTTTTTCTTCCTTTTTGAATGGAATCTACTTTCAAAGATGATTTTGAAATTCCACAAACAAATGGGTTGTGATCTTCTCCTTTTCCATGTACTCCTGAGGTTAATATAAAATCCGTTATTTTTTCAAGAAAAACAGAGTCTTGTTCAAAATTAGTTAGAAATAAGGAAAAGATTACAAAACCAAAATAGGCGTTGTTAAACCAAATGAAATTTTGAAATAGCTTAAATAAATGATTATCTCTTAATAATTTTTCTAAAATTTCTGCATTCATTGTATCTTGAAATTTCATACAAAACAAACCAATATCAAGTATATTTCTTAAGCCTATCCCTGAACTCGATAAATGTTTTGCATTGTGATACATTAAATAGGCTAACATAAACTCGCTTTTAAACTCAAAGCGATGTTTACTTGTGCATTTTGCATTTGACCAAATATCTAAAAATAATCCATCATATTTATCATCAAAATCTGTATCCAATTGTGGATGAATTTCTAAAAAAATATCTTTGTCTTTCACAAAACAATCATGATTTGTGGAATTGGCCCAATTGAAATATCCCGATGAGTTTAAAACTTGATGGACTTCGTTCATCTTATCTTTTCGAACTAAAATATCAATGTCTCCCATAGATCTCATATAAGTGTCTGGATAGATGCCTTTTAAAAAAGAACCTTTTAAAAAAATATGTTCAATGTTCGAGAGGTTAAATATTTCATCTACTTCCTGAATGGCTTTTAATTGACGGACATCTCGTGCTTGATACTCAAAATAATCCATTTGAAACAAATGAAAGACGTCATGTTCAATTAATGTTGGATCAATGGAATGGAAAATCGTTCCTGATAACCCATTAATTTTTGCCATTTGATACAGTTTGAAATCATCTTTCAAACGACAATCATACATTTTTAAATTTAAAGAAGATTTAATTAATTCAAAAAATAGGGAATGGATTTCTTTCATTGGTTTTCCTCTTTTTTTAGAATTCGAAATAGTTTAATTAGATATCTGCGAATGGGTTTTAAGAAAAGCCATTTACGAACCATTAATCTGTAAAAAAATTGTGTTTCTAAAATTAGTTTTTCTTTGTTCTTATGAGAAATAACTACAGCTTCTATTTGATTTTGTTTTACAAATTCATTTTCTTTTAAAGCATCTCCACATACAACGTATCCTTCATCTTTTACTGCCACAATTCGGTGTAAAATATGTTTTTCTTGTACATGATAAAGAATCACATCTAATTTTATCAAGGGGAAAATGGGTTTAATTAAGGTCACTTCAGTTTTTCCATCTTTATAAAAAGGAAACATACTATTTCCTTTAATTTTCAAGGATGCAGAACCATCATTTGAAAGATTTTCTTTAATGAGATCGATGATATCATTCATTAAGACTTTAACTTTTTCCATATTATAAAAGAATGTGCTTCTCTTTTAGCAACATATTGTATCTCCTTTTTAGAAGTTATTATCATAACGGTTATAAACTCAAGTAGTAATGTTTAAAAATCTATCAACAGGACTTAATCATTCCGACTACGAATCAATGCTATTTCGTTTAAGTAGGGACTACAATACTTAATGTTTCCTTCTAAGTGTCTTCTTGCTTTACATTGGATACATGTTCCTTTCAAAGAACAATCCATGCATTCTTTACATTCACCTAACTCATTCCATTTTTTTCCTAATTCTAAAAAAACATCGAGCAATGTATATGGCTCTATTTTTTTATTAGGAAGATTCATCATACTACATGGTTGCATATACCCATAACTATCCACAAAATAAGCACTTTTTAATGCAATACAATTTGAGTGAGTTTCAAATTTTTCTAGTGTTTTAGAAGATTCAATCTGAAAAGTCGTTTTTATTTTTTTCTCAAAATCAATTAAATCTTCAGGAGTTAATCGATTTTGGATTGTCAAATAATCTAAATTTCTTGAAGGTCCTACGTAAAGAAAATAGCCTAAATACAAGTTCTTCTTTAAGGCATAATCCATTATTAAATCTAGTTCATCATAAATCGGCTGTAACGGAATCGTTCTTAAAACAACATTTAAATTGTTTTTTTGCAATAAAGAAATGCCTTTATCTATTAAATCAAAGCCATTTTGAACTGAAGTTACTTTCTGATAGGTTTCATTATTCGCTCCATATATAGTTACTCCAACCAATTCAGGAGGTCTATTTTTAAAGGACGATATAATAGATGGTTTGATGTGAGATGCATTTGTATAAACCGTGATTTTAACTCCTAAATCATAAAGATATTCATAGAGCTCGATAAAATAGGGTAGTAAAAGGATTTCTCCTCCAGTCAACAAAGCATAAAGCAATCCATGACTTACTGCCTCTTTAAAAAGTGCTTTCCATTCTAAAACAGAAAGTTCGCTTTTTAAATCTATGTCATCAAGGTAACACATTTGACAATTAAAATTGCATTTTCTTGTCAGTTCAAACTCTCCAAGAATCGGCATATTAGTCATTGATGCAATTTGGATGATGTGGCGTTTCGTTTCTAGATAAGTTGTCAATTCAATCACCTTTTTGTATTTTATCACGAATTGAATGCATAGAAAATGGACTATGAAAAAAAGAATTTCTTTTTTAACTTAATTTTTGATAATATTCCATTCATTATGAAATTCTGCAAGAAAATTATTTAACACTCTAATTCTTGTTCTTGCAATTCGCTTTGCTTGTAATGTATTCATTAAATCAGGAAGTTTTAGTAATTTTTGATAAAAATGTGCAAGGCTTGAGTCATCATTAACATCGCCATTGTATATTCTTCTTCCTTTACTGGCTCCATAAGCAAAACATCTTGCAATACCTATTGCTCCAATTGCATCTAATCGATCTGCATCTTGAACGATTTGTCCTTCTAAAGAAGAAACGCTTTTTCCCTCAAGAGATGCAGAATAGGACATATTTTCGATAATGGAAAGAATTTCTGTTTTTTCTTCTAAAGTAATGGTTAATTCCTTTAAAAAGTTTTCTGCATTCTTACTATCTTTGGGGAAAAGTTTTAGGTCATCTACATCATGAAGCAATGCGCTTATAAAAAGAATTAAACTGTTTATGTCTTCGCCTTTTGCTAAAAAGGATGCCATATGATAAACTCGTAAAACATGAAAATAATCATGCCCTGTCATATCGTCTGTCATGATTGATTTTACAAATTCCTTGGTTTTTTCAATGTTCTTAAGTTGTTCTGTTGTTAATTTCATATTTACCCTCTATTCATATTGTTTCATCAGTGAGACATAATACTCTGCGTTTTCAAGGTTTGCCTTGATTTCATCAACTGTTAATTCTCTTACAATTCTCATAGGATTTCCAATCACTAACATTTTTGGGGGAATGATTTTTCCAGGAGGAATTAAAGCTCCAGCTCCAACCATAGAGTATTCTCCAATCACAGCTCCATCTAATATGATTGAACCCATTCCAATCAATGCATAATCTAAAACTGTCGCCCCGTGAATAATCGCTCCATGACCTACTGTTACGTATTTTCCAATAAAAGTAGGAAGATTTGTATTGGTATGAATGACCGCATTATCTTGAATATTTGTATATTCTTTAATTTCAATTGGGGCCATATCACCTCTAATAGTGGCATGATACCAAATGCTTACGAAATCATGTATTACAACATCTCCAACGACAACTACCTGTTCAAAGATTTTTGCTGTCTTAGAAATAAGTGGCGTTTTGTCTAAATATGATAATCGGTTCATCTGCATTCCTTCTTTCAAAATTTACTATATTTTAATTAAAATTAATAAATCCTCTTCTAAAATTGCAAGTTCAGTTTGAAGATCCAAATTGCCTTCAAATAGTGTTAAAATATCATCTCTTACAAAACCAATTACAATTACCTTTTTTTCAAAAGAGTAATAACTTGAGGCAATAAATGTTTTTTTAGAAGAAAAGGTCAAAGGGAATATTTCATTAAAACAATCCTTTGCTTTTTTAATCATAATTGCTTGATCATCTTCTCCAATAAGATTTGGTTCAATCGTTAATAAATTTTCATAAAAAGGAGCCGTTTCTTTATATAGAGCTAATTTACTTAATAGTAAGGATATTATCTTATTAGAAATAATGGTGTTTTTAATATTGAAATCTTTGATAATATGATCGTTTTTAGGATCCAATAGTTCCACGATGATATTTATATCAGTTCTCTTTAAGCTGCCTTCAATGTAGATTAAATCATCGATGACGTTTGCATCAAGAGAATCCATCTCTTGAGATTCATCGCTTAACAAAACAATCGTAGAGGGTTTAATGGATTCATTTAATTTTAACATAAACTCATCAAGAAAGTTTTCATCAATCGATTCAGCTTGAAAAACAGAATCATGCAATGCTTCATACTTTGAAAATGAATTTAAAATAAAACCTAATTTATTATTTTTTCCAACAAGATACACATCAAGCTCTGTTTTTTCGTTAATTGGTTTTGTCTTAAGCAATCGATAAGAAAAATCGTTTTTAGTTTTAATGAATTTCGTTTCATCACTTTTGGATAAAACAAAAAGATGATTTCCAATTTTAGCAAGAGGAATGGCGTGAGAATGTGTTTTGAGGCAATCTTCAAACCCTGTATTTTCAAGAAAATATACTTCAGAACCTTCAAAAGAAAATAGTGCCAAGTAGACATCTTCCATTTTGTTCTCTATAATCGTTTGAGCAATAATCTGACCAAGTCTTCTATCAAAACAAATTGGAAGAATTAAATGTTCATGAAGTCCTTCAACTACTTTTGACATCGTTTGAATTTTTTCTTTGGATTCAATAAATTTAATTTCAGAAACAATAGGCGGATTATAAACAAATTCAATCCGACCAAGGCTTAAAATTACTTTAATAACATTTAAATCACTTTTTGATAGGTTTTTTGAAATTGTTTCATGACAATCGTTATTCATAATTAAAATTGAATCCGCCTTTGAAATCGAAATATCTAATAAATCACTGTGTATTAAAGGGTCTCCATTTTTAATTAAAACATTTAAATTGGATATATTCTTTTTTTCATTTCTAATTTTTTCGATGGCATTCATAATTTGTTTTTCAGCATAAGATTTGTCAATCTCTGCCAAAATCATAACTGTAACTTTTCTATTTTCAACGTGAAGCAAGTCAGCAACAAGTTCTGGAACTTTATTGTTCCAATTTAACACAACAATGTGGTGATCTAAAAAAATCATTCCGCTACCAGACTTTTTCTTTTGAAAATACTCTTTGATGGAATTTGTCGTTAAAGCAATGATTGTCCCTGAAAACAAGACAAGTCCAATGATTAATACGACCACGGCTAAAAATAGAGTATTAGGATTTTCGATGGAAAGAATTGCATTGGGTGATAACATCCACTTTAAACTTCCGTTGGCAAAAGCATCAATGAAACTGCTATAAGAATCATCGATCACAAGAGCAATAATTGCGGCAATGGATAATATCACTATATTGATGAAAATCATTAAAAGTAAGATAAATATCATCGGTTTTTTATATGTTTTAATACTAATTAAACTTTTTGCTTTCGACAATCTAGCTTTTAGTTTGTTCAAAGAATTCACCTCTTTTTAAAATACAATCATTATTTTCCAAGCCGTATTTTACTGAGTTTTAAGCACATTTGAAATATTTGAAATAATATCACTTGCTATCATACTTCTTTCTCCAAAGAAAGCTTTTGCCATATTTCCTGCATCAGAATGAATCCATACTCCATAAAGTGCGGCTTCAAAAGGAGGAATTCCTTCTCCTAACAAACTAGCAACGATTCCTGATAGTACATCTCCACTTCCGGCAGTTGCCATTCCAGGGTTTCCCTTATTCATAAAAACAACCCGATAACTATTTGCAACGATTGTCGTTGCCCCTTTTAAAATAACGGTAAACCCTTTTTCGGTTAATTGATTGATGTATTTTAACGGGCAATCTTTAATATCAGAACTATTCTTTTCCATAAGGAAAGCCAATTCTCCTACATGAGGAGTTAAAACAATGTTTTTTTGATTAGAACCCTCTTCTAAAAGATTGCTTAAAATCTTGATTCCAGTTCCATCAATTACCATTTTTTTATTGGTTGATAATAGTTGTTTTAAAATTGAAGCGTTTTTATCGTCTTGAGCCAACCCAGGTCCAAATACTAAAGCATCACTTTTTCGTATAAATTCAAACGATTCTTCTACTGCGTCATATCCTTTTAACATGATTTCTATCGTTTTTAAATTCATAAATGGTAACTCTACTTTTTTTAATAAAATAGATACAAGCCCTGAGCCCGTTCGTAATGCGGAATGAGCAGATAGTTCTGGAGCTCCCATCATACCGATTGATCCACCTATTACTAAAATATTTCCATTGTCGTATTTAGAAGAATGATGTTTTCTTTTTGGAAGATTTAAAACGAATTCTTCAATCAACTGTTTCTCTTGTTCTTGCTGGTTTATGATAACGCCAATGTCTAACACTTCATTTTTTAGCGAATAATCCAAAGCATCATTTAATAGGTTTCCAGGAACAAAAGCCTGAATTACCGCAGTATAATTCGCTTGGATTGCTACTCCTGAAACAAGTCCGTTGTTTCCATTGATACCTGAAGGAATATCAATGGAAAATACGAAGGCTTTTGATTGATTGATGCAAGAAATTATTTCTTTTTGAATGCCGATTATAGGTTTATTTAACCCAAGCCCAAACAATCCATCAATGATATATGAAGAATTCGCTATAAAACTCTCGAATAAACTGAAGTGTTCCAATAAATCAATTTGTAAGACATCTTGATTTCTTTCTTTAAGAATGGTTAGATTGGTTTTTGTTTCCTTGGCCATATCACTTGCTTTTCCGACTAAAGAAATTGAAACACTGTACCCCTCTTCAAGTAGAAATCTTGCCATAACT
This sequence comes from Bacillota bacterium, assembly GCA_018818595.1. Lineage (NCBI taxonomy): Bacteria > Bacillati > Bacillota > Bacillota bacterium. Next base: position 72,538 of record JAHIRM010000050.1, on the reverse strand, counting down.
AAAGCATCTCCACCATTTTTACCCATACCACTTACTACAGAAATTTTGTCTTTTTTGTTGGCAGAAGTTACTCTTTGAAAGCACTGACTTAGTTTTAATCCGGCTTCTTCCATTAAATCAAGCGTCGTAATTCCTTTTAACAAACAAGTATTTTCTTCCGCAGTCTTTAGCTCAAGCAAAGTTAATATATTGTGATTCATTAGATCATCTCCATAAATACTTTAATCAAAAAGATTATTCCAAGATGCACTGGATAAAATACATAGAAAAACCATTTTTTTGATTTGCCTAGTAATCCATTATAAAAATAGATTGGAATAAGTGCTAAAATTGAAAACCATTGAAGCCACATGTATTTAATATAAGGATCTGGAACACCAACAAGCTTTAATAATGGCCAATCGATAAAGAACAAGTTTAAATAAATCATTAAATAGACTTGTAAAGGAAATTTTTTCGCATATCCAAAAATCAAAATAAGAATGACTCCGTAAGCTCCATAAGGGAATTTAATCAGTTCTGATAAAATAACCATTCCTAAAGCTAAAAGGTAAAAATACCATTTTTTTAGTTTCACAAGATATAAACAAGCAAGTCCAACTACTAAAGGCCAAATAACATTAGCATGAATAATATAATCATACTGATGAATAAATAGGCTATAACCTATAAGAAAGGCTTCAATCAACAAAGCAAAACTCAAAAGACGCAAGAAATATTTTTTCAAATTTTTTGTATGAAAAAAACCCTCCGCAATCAAAAAAGCAAACAGTGGAAACGAAATTCTTCCTATACTTCTTAGAATCGGATACCACACATTATTATCAATCAATAAGTAAAGGCCTATGTGATCGATTGCCATGGTAATAATTGCAATAATCTTTAATGTTTTTGCATTCATAAAAGTATCCTTTACAATATGTTGTTCTATGTTAAGTATAACATTAAATGAGACGTGAAAAAAGAGAATAGTTAAGAAATCAATGATGATATCTAAATATTCTCTTTATTCTTCAAATATGATTTGTTTATTTAAGATTCTATCTTTTAAATCTAAAATTCTTAAATGAATAGTCTGTGCCGTTTGAATAAATAATTTGTCTTCTTTTCCAGTAGGATCTTCTAAGTTCCAATCTTCTTTATAATGACAGGGAAGATTAGGGCAAATGACATCACACCCCATCGTTATTACAATATCGACAAAAGGTAAATCACTTATTGTTTTTGATGTTTGAGAAGATTCCATATCTATTTGATATAGCTTCTTCATCACTCTTACAGCGTCTTGATTTATTCTAGATACTTTTTGTGTGCCTCCACTATATGCAATAAAAACATCACTTGCTAAATGTTTTGTTAGAGCTTCAGCCATTTGACTTCTTAAACTATTATGTACGCAAACAAATGCCACTTTATATTTTTTCATTTGTTTTTTCCTTCATTGGAAACCAGTAAACGGTTTTATTGGCAATTTTTACAAGTAGTAACATAACAGGAACTTCAACCAATACTCCTACAATGGTTGCTAAGGCAACTCCAGGATTTAATGGAAATAATGCTACTGCCACTGCAACAGCTAATTCAAAAAAATTACTTGCTCCAATCATTCCTGCAGGAGCAGCTATGTCATGAGGCAACTTTAATTTTTTTGCCGCAAAATAAGCGATGAAAAATATGAGAAATGTTTGAATAATTAATGGCATACTGATTAAGAAAATATGAAATGGATTACGAATGATTAGTTCACTTTGTAAAGAAAATATTAAAATGAGAGTAAGAAGTAACCCGTAAGTCGTCCACTTCGAAAAAGCTGGAATGAGTTTGGTGTTTAAAAAGTCTAGACCTTTTTTCTTGATTACTTGAAATCTTGTATAAGAGGCTCCTAAAAGTGGTACAACCACAAATAAGACCAAAGACAAAAATAACGTGTCCCAAGGTACAACAATTCCACCAACTCCAAGTAATAACCCAACGATTGGTACAAATAATACTAAAATGATTAAATCATTTGTAGCAACTTGTACAAGCGTATATGCTGGGTTTCCTTTTGTCAAAGAACTCCAAACGAAAACCATTGCTGTACAAGGAGCAGCTCCAAGTAAAATCGCACCAGCTAAATAATCTTGCCCAAGACTTTCAGGAATGATGTTTTGGAAAAGAACTAAAAAGAATAAAGAAGCAATAAAAAACATCGTAAATGGTTTTACAAGCCAATTAATAATCCAAGTTAAATAGAGTCCTTTTGGATTTTTTGCTACATGTTTGATAGATCCAAAATCAATTTTCAACATCATAGGATAGATCATAAGCCAAATTAAAATTCCAATAGGAATATTAACGCTTGCAATTTCAAATTGACTTAAAAATTGAGGTACTTCTGTTACCCACTTTCCAAGTAATACTCCAATCACCATACATAGTAAAACAAATACAGTTAAAAACTTTTCAAAAAAACGAATATTTTGATGTTTCATAACCATTTACTCGATGTTTTTTAATAAGAGTATGACTTGATCTTTTGTTAATACTTTTCCAGATGAAACGATTTTTTCATCAATCATAAGTCCCGGTGTATGCATAATTCCTGTTTTTGCAATTTCAATCATGTCAGTTTGGTAAACAATTTCAACATTTAATTTTAATTCTTTTACAGCAAGTGTTACACTTTCAAGTAGTCTTTTGCAATTAGAACATCCTGAACCAAGTACAGTAATTTTCATCATATTTCCTCCTTTTTTATACAAATAGATAACCAAATAAATTAAACAAATAACCCATTAAAATAATTCCAACTGTTACAACTCCGACAAAGGTCATTAATAGTTTTGTTTTCACAACTTTTTTAAGTAAAATGATAGATGGAAGTGATAAAGCGGTAACCGCCATCATGAATGCTAAAACGGTTCCGATTCCTACACCTTTTAATACCAATGCTTCTGCGATTGGCAAAGTTCCAAAGATATCAGCATACATTGGTATGCCTAAAAGTGTCGCTATGATGACTGAAAAAGGATTATTATCTCCTAAAACATAAGAGATAAAATTTTCAGGAATGTAGCCATGAATAAGTGCACCAATTCCTACTCCAATTAAAAGATAAATCCAAACTTTTTTTATAATATCTAATACTTGTTGGAATGCATAAGCTATTCTTTCTTTTTTTGTTAATTTTTCTTCAACATAATCATTGGTTTGTCCTAATCCATCATAAACAAAAGATTCCACATACTTTTCCATTTTAAGGAAAGTAATAAGTGTTCCTCCAATAACGGCAATCACTAATCCTACTACAACGTAAGCTAAAGCAATTTTCCAACTAAAGATGCTTGCGAGTAATACGACTGAGGCAAGATCTACTAAGGGAGATGAAATTAAAAATGAAAACGTGACTCCAATGGGTAATCCTGCTTTGGTAAATCCAATAAAAATTGGAATGGAGGAACAAGAACAAAAAGGCGTTACTGTCCCTAAAAGAGCTCCAATGATGTTTGCAGGAATTCCTTTAAATTTTCCAAGTATTTTTCTAGTTCTTTCAGGTGAAAAATAGGATTGAATATAGGATGAAATAAAAATTAATACACCAAGCAAAATCAATATTTTAATGACATCATACACAAAAAAGACAACACTACTATAAAACATACCAGATGTGTCTAAATGGATGACATCTGAAAAAAACCACTTTACAAGTGAGTCAAGCCATGTCATTTTAAGTAATTGATCGTTTAACCATAAAAAGATGTCTTTTACCATAAATTCTCCTAGATTTCATATCGCTTATATTGATAGCCGTCTATATTATAAAGTATAACCATCAAAGAGTCAAATGATATTACAAAAAAAAACTGCTAAAATAAACAGTTTCATTTTATCTAATAAACTTCTAGTAAAACAGGACAATGATCACTCCCTAAAATGGAAGTCAATATTTGAGCATCTTTTATTTTTTGTCTTAAAGTATTAGATGTGATAAAATAATCGATTCTCCATCCTGCGTTGTTATCCCTGGAATGAAAGAGATAGCTCCACCAAGAATATTCGATTTTGTCTGGGTAAAGATAACGAAAGGTATCCGTAAATCCAGAATCCAATAATGTTTGAAATTTTGTTCTTTCTTCTATTGTAAAACCTGCATTTCTTTCATTTTGCTTTGCGTTTTTTATATCTATTTTTGTGTGTGCAACATTTAAATCACCACATAAGATAACTGGTTTTGTTTTTTCTAAATATTTTAGGTAATCCAATAAGTGAGTTTCATACGTCATTCGATATTCTAGTCTCTCCAGTTCTTTTTGAGAATTAGGAGAGTAAACCGTCATAAAATAAAAATCATTGTACTCAAGGGTAATTGTTCTTCCCTCATCATTGTACTTATCTCCAAACAATCCATATACGACGTTTAAAGGTTTTTGTTTTGTATAGATAAGCGTTCCTGAATATCCCAGTTTTTCTGCATTATTCCAATATTCAAAATATCCATCAAAAAAGAAATCCTTTTGATTTTCTTGCATTTTTGTTTCTTGAATCGCAAAAACATCCGCATCTGTTGATAAAAAAAAGTCCTTAAAACCCTTTTTCATACAAGCTCTTAATCCATTTACATTCCAAGAGATATATTTCATAATCATTCTTCTTTCTATTGATATTTTATCAATTTATTATATCATTCTTTTAATAAAAATAATTAATAAAGGATTTCTTTGGAATAAATTTACAAATTCAATAAAAAAGTCTATAATAGATTTACGCTATAAAAAGAACACAATGAAAGGAACAATTCTATGGATATCTCAAAAGATTCAAGTCAATTGATGACAAAGGCGATTAATCAAGCCAGAAAAACCATGAATGAGAACATTGGAGGTCCATTTGGAGCTTTAATTTTGGATCAAAATGGTAAAATAATTGCTGTAAGTTCAAACTCCGTTTTAAAAGATCATGATCCAACAGCACACGCTGAAGTAAATGCCATCCGTGAAGCTTCAAAAAAAATTGGAACTCATGATTTAACAGGCTGCACTTTGTTTACTACTGCTTATCCTTGCCCTATGTGTCTTGGAGCTATTATTTGGTCTAACATTAAAAAAGTCTATTATGGATGTAAAAAAGAAGACTCCGATGAAATTGGTTTTCGAGATGATTTCATTTATAAATTTATTAAAAACGACGCCACTGACATCACAATTTTAGATTTAGAAGAAACTAACCGCGACGCTTGTTTAGCATTATTTAAAGAATATCTCGCAAAAGAAAAACAATTATACTAAGTAAAAAAAAGAACTTCTATGAAGTTCTTTTTTAATTTTATATAAACTGAAAAAAGCTAATTATCGCGTTTTTCCATAGTTTTATGACGGAATCTATTTTAGTTCAGCTTGATCGATTTCTCTGTAAATTAACTCATCATCAATACGGACGGATTCCATTAAACTAATCCTATTAGTTTGAAATGAAAGTCCTTTAAAAGACGAATTTAAAAGAACTAAATCATCTGGCTTATTTAATACAACTTTTCTTCCTAAAGTTAAATGAGGAAGATATTCTCTGTTTTGAATGTTAAATCCACTATTATTTAATTTTTCGAAAAGGAATTTATAGATATCTTCTAGTATTGATGTTTTAAATACATCGATAAAGAATACATCTCCTTTGCCTTTTGTTTCAAAGCTTTTAATAGCTTTTAATTTGATTGAAAACGGAGCAAATGCTGTTTGATGAAGGATTTTTTTTACATTCCTTAATTGAACTTCATTTACATCACCAATGAAAATGAGCGTTACGTGAAGATTGTTTTTTTCAGTGTAATTTCCTGATTCACAGTGTTCTTTCAACTTGTTTTTAATGCTCTCTACTTGATTTAGTATTACAATGTTTGGCAAAAATGCTAAAAAAATTCTCATAATTTCACCTCTTTTTATTAGAAAAAAGACAAATGGATGTCATTTGTCTTCAAAAATTATTTATCTCCCATCGTTAAAGCCATAACAGCTTTAGCGGTGTGAAGACGATTTTCTGCCTCTTGGTACACAATGGAGTGAACTCCATCAATCACTGAATCTTCTACTTCGTTTCCTCTATCTGCAGGAAGAGCATGCATATAATAGACATTAGGACTTGCAAGTCTCATTCTGTCTTCAGTACATTTCCAATTCTTATAACTTTCTAACAAATCATCTACTACTGCCGTAGATTGATTTTTAACCCAACTTCCCCAGTTTTTAGGGATGACAATATCTGCGCCTTTAAACGCTTCATCGATATCATGAGTAATTTTAAAACTTCCACCATTTTCTAAGGCATTTAATTTAGCTTTTTCAATAGCCCAATCTGGCAAATCATATCCTTCAGGATACGCAAGCGTTACATCCATTCCATATCTTGGAAATAAAAGTATTTGAGTTAATGGAACACTAATCGGTTTTTTATGTGATGTCGCATAAGCCCAAATAATCGAAACTTTTAAGTTTTTTGTGGTTTTTGAAACTTCTTTGATTGTCATTAAGTCAGCAAGGCCTTGCATTGGATGATAGATATCACATTGTAAATTCATAACAGGAACTGTAGAATATTTTGCCATTTCGCGTAAATATTTGTTTCCTACTCCCCAAAAGCAATTACGACAAGCAATTCCATGTCCATAACTGGAAAGAATGATTGCGGTATCTTTTGCGGATTCTCCGTGTGATATTTGCATTGTTGATACATCTAAAAATGTTCCATGTCCACCCAAATGAGCAATTCCTGATTCCATCGAATTTCTTGTTCTTGTGGATTGTTCAAAGAACATTAAAAAAGCAGTTTTGTTTGTTAAGTATGGTGTTGGGTTATTATGTAAAAAATCGTGTTTTAATTCAAACGATGTCTCAAGCAATTGATCTATTTCAGCATTTGACCATTCTTCAAGTGTAATAAAATGTTTTCCTTTAAATAGTGGTTTCATTTCTTAATTCTCCTTTTTTTCTAAAATCATTTCAACATACATACTAGGAATCGCTGCATACATTGCGCATGCTTTAACAAGTTCCGCTTTGAAAGTTTTTTCGTTTGGTGCGTGAGCTTCATTTTCATGACCTGGTCCAAAGCCAATACAAGGAATTAAATATCTTCCCATAATGGAAACTGCATTGGTTGAAAAAGTCCATTTATCGATTAGAGGTTGTTCTCTGAACAGCTCAATATAAGCTTTTTTTGTACTTTGACATACAACATGTTCTTCTTCTAATACCCAAGTTGGAAAATAAGATTTTGTAGGGTATACAAGCCCTGTATAAGAAGGTCTTTTATAATCATACATTTCAACGGAGGCTCCAGCTTTTATAACCGAAGGCAAATTTTGAATTTCTTCTAATGCACTTAAATAGGTTTCTCCTTGAGTCAATCTTCTATCGATTGAAATACTACAGCCATCTGATACTGCACATCTTGAAGGTGAACTAAAGAAGATTTCACTTACGGTTAGTGTGCCTTTTCCTAAAAATGCATTATCTTTTAACTCTCGATGAAGTTGTTGGAGTTCAATTAAAATGGGAGCCATTTTAAATATAGCATTATCTCCACGTTCTGGAGCCGAACCATGACAACTAATTCCATAGGTGGAAACTTTAATTTCCATTCTTCCTCGATGTCCTCTATATATGTTACAAGATGTAGGTTCCGTAATGACGACAAATTCTGGTTTGATTTTGTCTTCTTCGATAATGTATTGCCAACAAAGTCCATCACAATCTTCTTCTTGAACGGTGCCTGTCACAAGTAACGTGTAATCGCCTTCTAGATTTAAATCCTTAATAATCTTTCCAGCATAAACCATTGAAGCCATTCCACCTTCTTGATCGGATGTCCCTCTTCCTCCAATTTCAAGATCGTTTTCAAAGCCAAGATAAGGATCAAATTTCCAATTTTTATATTCACCAATTCCAACGGTATCAATATGAGCATCCATTGCAATAATGTGAGACCCGTGTCCAATGGTTCCAATGATGTTTCCCATTGGATCAATTTCAACTTTATCAAAACCAACTTTTTCCATTTCTTGCTTAATTCGTAATACTACTTTCTCTTCTTGAGAGCTTTCACTTGGAATCAAAACCATATCTCTTAAAAATGCACTCATCTCTTTTTCATAAGATTTTGCTTTTTCTAAAATGGCAGACATATCAATTTTCATATTATTTCTCCTTACGTAATGTTTGGATTAATTTGTCGTAATGGTGAATTAATTGATACTCACGATTCCAAAAATCCATTTTTTTCATCGAGTCTAAGTATTCTTTTGAATAGCCAAATTTAAGCCAATCGTTTTCTTTTTGTAAAAATAATTTTTCTTTTTGAGCATCGTTTCGATAATCAACAATATCCTCAACGGCATTTTTACGAAATACGTCGTTAAACCATCTTCTTAACACATAATCTTCTGTTTCTAAATATCTTTTTTCTAAATCTTTAATAACAGAATCATAACGATCGTATCCATCGGTTGCAATAGTCACAACATTATCATTTGGCCCTAGTTTTAAATATTTAGCCATTTTGATTGCGCCAATGATATTACAAATTCCTGATACACCAAATAAATCTTTCATTGATTGTGCCACGTCTTTAGGCACACCTTGTTCGATTAAAATATTGATTCCATCATGAATAATCTTTAATCCTCTTACCGAATCGTCATCTTTGATCAATGCAATAAAGTCAGTGTTTAACACGTTATGAATCAAAGTGCACATTTTGTCACCAATGCCTTCAATTCGATGTTGACCTCTTCCACCATTCATTAAAGTAGAACATTCATAAGGTTCGAGTGCAACAACTTTTGCTTCAGGAAAAGCTGCTTTGATTTGATCTCCTGCTGCAAGTGTTCCAGCACTTCCTGGAGCCGAAGTAAAACAAGCAATTCTTGAATTGCCGATTCCTTTTACTGCTTCAACACAACTAGAACCTGTCACATGACGATGAAAGCGATAATTAGGAAGAAGTTCAAATTGTGCTAAAGATCGGTTTTTAGGGTCTTTTTTCAATTCAAAGGTTCTTTCTAATGTTAAGATTACATCAGATTCAGTTCCTGGAGTTAAATCTAATTTCGCTCCATATTTTTTGATGCGATCGTAACGTTCTTTACTCATATTATCAGGCATGATTACAATCGAATCAAATTTCATAAGATTACAGATATAAGATACTCCAATTCCAAAATTACCAGTAGATGGTCCTAAAATAGTGTGTTCTCCTGGAATAATGGTTTGATCAACGCATCCTTCAATTAAGGTAAAATAAGCAGGTCCTACCTTGTGTGAACCAGATGGAAAATAGGTTCCAAGAAGTACAACAATGTTTGCTTCAACTCCTGTTAATTCTTTTGGCAGTACAATTTTATTTACTTCACCTAATTCGTTTTTCCAAGTAATGTTAAATAAATTTATGGGATTTAATTCGTTTTTAATATTTTCTAAAGCTTCTTTTCTAATGCTTGGATCAAGCTTATTCGGATGTAACATCTCTTCATAGGTAGGTCCAAATGGTATTTTACTCATCGTTTTCTCCTCTAGTCTTTAAATAATTTATTAATTCGCTTAAATTTGGTTTTAAAGTAGGCGGTTCTTGAATCGCTTTTAATGCATTTTGGGTATCTTTTAATCCATTTCCTGTCACAATAATTGTAACAGAATCTTCTTTTGTAATTACATTTTGTTTTCTAGCTTGAATCAGGCCCGCAAGCGAAGCTGCAGCTGCGGGTTCCGCAAAAATTCCTTCTGTTTTTCCAAGTAAAACCATTGAATCTAGTATAAGTTTATCTGATACTTTCATCCATGAACCCAAAGAAAGTTTAACAGCATTAATGGCCTTAATAGGATTCCTTGGAATTCCAACTGCAATCGAATCTGCAATGGTTAATTCTTCAGCTTCTGCAAGAGGTAATCCACTTTCGTAAGCCTCAACGAAAGGAGAGCAACCTTCACTTTGTACTCCTAATAATTTCGGGATTTTATCGATAAGTCCAAGACGAAACAAATCATAAAATCCTTTGTACACGCCGGCTATGGTACACCCATCTCCCACTGATACTACAACCCAATCCGTTGGTTTAAATTGTAGCTGTTCTGCAATTTCGAAAGCTACTGTTTTTTTCCCTTCAACTAAATGAGGATTAATGGCAGCATTCCGATTATACCACTTATAATGATTGATTGCTAGTTTAGATAATTGAAAAGCATCTTTATAGTCTCCATCTACTTTAATAACGGTCGCTCCATAATATAACAATTGTGTTAATTTACCAACTGGAGCTCTTTTCGGTACAAAAATAACTGTATTTAGACCCATTCTAGCTGCATTACCTGCAAGACTTGAAGCAGCGTTTCCAGTTGAAGAACAAGCAAGAGTTGTTTGGTTCTTTTCCATAGCTTTTATAACCGCCACTGCGGATGCTCTATCTTTTAATGATTGAGTTGGATTTAATCCTTCATCTTTTATGTAAAGTGTCTTTACGTTAATGATTGAAGCTAAATTAAAAGACGTATAAAGTGGAGTATTTCCTACTTTTAAGGTCTTTTCAAGTAGTTCTTCATTGACACTCATAAGCAAATGATAGCGCCACATCGATTTTTCAGAATTCTTTAAGAAATATTCTTTTGTAACTTCCTTTTTCATAGCTTCATAATCATAGATGATATCTAAAATTCCTTTTTCGCCACAATCAGGACAAGTAAATAATTCTTCTTGAATTGGAAAAAATTTATGACAAAGACTACACTCATATCCTTTTACGTATTTCATAGAACTCCTCCCTCTACTTCTAAAGGAATAATTTGAAATGAATTAACATCAAATAATCCAAAATCAGTACATTTTAATTCAGGTATTACAGGAAGAGATAAAAAGGCAAGAGATAAGAAAGGATCATCTATTTCATCTTTTACACCCATTTTTCGAATATCTCTTTCCATTTTATAAAGAAGATCTTCTACATGAGCGCTCCCTTTAGAAGTCATGATTCCACCTACTTCTAATGTCAAAGAATGCATGACTTTTCCTTCTTTTACTAAAACAATTCCTCCACCAATTTCAATGATTTTGTCCATTGCAATTTTCATATCGATATCGTTATCCGATAAAATCATTAAATTATGAGAATCATGAGCAATGGTTAAAGCAATTGCTCCTTTTTTTAATCCATACCCTTTCACAAGGGCAAGTCCTATATTACCTGTGAAGTGATGTCTTTCGATTACTGCAAGTTTTAATAAATCCGATGAATCTTCTTGTTCGTAAAAACCGTTTACAACTTTTACTTTTTCAATTATTTTTAAAGTTGTAACATTGTTTTTAATTAATCCAATGACATTCACTTTATCACTTTTTAAAGGGATTTGAAAAGAAATATCTTCTGTTTTGATATGAACTGTGTTTAAAACGGAATCATTTAAAGCCGTATCAGATTCAAAGAGAGAAATATTGTTTTTAGCAACAAGAGTGCCTTTCTTATATACCATTTTGGGTTCAATATACAAAAGGTTATCGAAAACAACTAGATCTGCAACATACCCAGGTGCAATAGCACCATACCCTTTTAATTGATAACAAGTGGCAACGTTAATGGTTGCCATTTGAATCGCACAAATGGGATCAACTCCATTTTCAATAGCTAGATTGATATTGTAATTAATGTGACCTTCTTTTTTAATGTCTTCTGGGTGTTTGTCATCTGTACAAAAAAGCAATCGATGAGAATTAAGGGGATTAACAGCGACAGATAAGGCTTTTACGTTCCTTGTGGCTGAACCTTCTCTTAGATGAATGTACATTCCTCTTGATACTTTTTCCATTAATTCCAAAGGTGAAGTGGCTTCGTGGTCAGTTTGAATTCCAGACATAATGTAAGCATTTAACTCTTTCCCATAAATTCCAGGAGAATGTCCATCTATTGGATGGTTTTTCATGATATTAATTTTATCGTAGATATCGTCTTTACCTAAAATCACTCCAGGGTAATCCATTACTTCGCCTAGACCTAAAATATTTTCTTCTTTTAAAAAAGCAGATAGATCTTTTGCATCAATTTTAGCTCCAGAAGTTTCATAAGGAGTCGAAGGCACGCAAGATGGAATCATCATAAAACAATCAAGCGGAACTTTCTTGCTTGATTCAATCATAAATCGTATTCCATCTAAGCCACAAACGTTAGCAATTTCATGAGGATCAGCTATAACAGAGGTGGTTCCTTTTGGCATGACGATTTTTGCAAATTCAGATGGTACAAGCATAGAGGATTCAATGTGAACATGCCCATCGATAAATCCTGGAGAGACATATTGATGAAATAGATCAATTTCGGTTTTTCCGCTATAAGATCCAATACCTACAATAATTCCATCTTCAATGGCAATATCTGCATCTTCGATTAATCCATTAAACACGTTAATGATACGAGCGTTTTTCAATACCAAAGATGATAACTCAATTCCTCTTGAGCGAAGAGATAAATCTTTATGATTCATAGAATCGCCTCTTTTCTTAAAGTGTGTTTTTACAAATTTTCTATAAAATCTGATAATAGATTAAGAGCTACTTTTTTTCGGTAAACACTAGTTGAACGTTGATCATCAATTGGCAAGATATATTTTTCGTAATCTTGTAGCACATCTTCTAATGCATCTTTTAATTCAGAAATGGTCCAATCTTTATATTTTTGTTCAATTTCTGGAAGACGAACAACCGTTTTATAAACACTTCCAAATACAAATCTAAGATCGACAATCATTTTTTCTTTGATAAGAACAGCTCCAGCAAATGATACTTTTGAAATGGCATCGGCTTTTCTGCCACCTACCTTTACAAAAGAAGATTTTGTAAAATCCAAACATGAAATTTGGATTTCGGTAATCATTTCATTTTCTTCTAATAAAGTAATTCGAGGGCCTACAATTAAATCTTTAAGAAAAATCAGTCTCTCTTTATCTTTTGAAGCCAGTTTTACTTTACAATCGAGAAGATATAAAGGCACTAAACTGTCTCCAGCTGGAGAAGCATTTCCTATATTTCCTGAAAGAGTTGCGATATGTCTTATTGCAGGAGACGCCATTTCAGAGATTGTTTCTTTTAAAATTGCAGGCGTTAACTCGTGATTCATTATGGTTTCAAGCGGAGTAAGCGCTCCAATTAAAATTTGATTTTTCTTTTTTTTAATGTATTTTAATTCTTCAATAGAAGACACGTATAAAATATTCTTTTTAAATGCGACAGGAGTATCCGCAGAAGACCTGTTTTGAATCATTAAATCAGTTCCTCCGGCTAGAACTTGATAGGGTTCTTCATTTAAGTAATTTAACGCTTCAATAAGTGTTTTTGCAATTACTTGTTTTACCATAATCCATCGCCATCCTTCGAAGCTTTTTGAACAGCTTTAATAATCATGTTATATCCAGTACAACGACATAGATTTCCAGATAATCCAATTTTGATTTCTTCAGTAGTTGGATGAGGATTTTTGTGGAGCAAACTTTCAGAGGCAATGATCATTCCTGGTGTACAAAAGCCACACTGCACGGCTCCTTCTTCTTCAAAAGAATGTTGTAACACTTCAAATTGTTTTGTCTTTGAAAATCCTTCGATGGTTATAATTTCTGATCCATCAATGTTTGCAAGAGGAATGGAACAAGAGTTAACAATCTCGTTGTTTATTAAGACTGCACAAGCTCCGCATTCTCCTTCTCCGCATCCTTCCTTTACACCAGTTAATTTGAATTCATTTCGTAAAACATCGAGTAATCGTTGTCCGGGATTTGCCTCAATTGAGACAAATTCTCCATTTAATTTAAAATTAATGTTTGCCATTTTCAATCAACTCCATTATCAATTCTGGTGTTGCAGGAATTTTTAAAACTTTTCTATTTATTGCATTTTCAATTGCTTTTGCTACTGCTGGTGCTCCACCTACTAAGGTCAATTCTCCCACGCCTTTTGCCCCATAAGGTCCTAAAGGATAAGGATTATCCATAATATAAGTTTCCATTTGACCTACATCAGATGCGGTTGGAATCATATAGTCTGTAAAATTCTTTTGCATTATTTTTCCGTTTTTTACTTCCATGACTTCTAAATATCCATAAGCGATGCCTTGAGCGATTCCTCCATCGGCTTGGCCTAAGACAATCCTTTCATCTATGGCTTTTCCAAGATCGTATACGCTCCATACACCAGCAATATCAGTCATATATGTTGCTTTATTAACTTTCACTTCAACAACATTTACTCCCCAAGAATATGCAGGATATGCATCTCCTGTAAAAGTAGATTCATCCCATTTAATATAATCTGGTTGACTGTAATTTTCTTCACAAATAATTTCTTCCAAATCGATCCATTTTTCTTTCAATTGAAGGGCACATCTTGCGACAAGTCCGCCAACAATCATCATTGTTCTAGAGGCAACTGTTGGTCCAGAATCTGGAACAAAATCCGTATCAGGATTATTATAAATTACTTGATCAATTGGCAAATTTAGAATATCTGAAACTACTTTTCTCATTGTCGTTTTAACGCCTTGCCCCATATCTACAGCAGCAATTAGAATATGTACCTTATTTTGTTTGTCTTTTCTTAATTTAACTTTTGCATGAATATGAGTTGATTCACCACTTCCGGTAAATCCACATCCATGTAAAAACCAACTCATACCGATTCCTCTAAAGGAATTATCTGTAGAAAATTCTTTTATTTTTTTAGAGTAATCTGAGACTACCATCGCTTTTTCAATCATTTGTTTCATAATAATTGGGTCTCGAAATAACCCATTTGTTGAAGTAGGATCTCCTTGTTTTGCAAGATATTTTAAACGATACAAAAAAGGATCTTCTGACAAATCTTTTGCGATGTGTTCCATAAACATTTCGATGGCAAACAACATTTGCGGAGCTCCAAAGCCTCTAAATGCCCCATTTGGAACTGTATTGGTTAAATAAACATCTCCATTCACTTCTAAATTTGGAATGGTATAAGCTCCGGTTGAAGCAATTAATGCTCTTGATAAAACCACTCCACTTAAGCCAATGGTTGCTCCAGCATCAATTCCGACTTTTGCCTTAATTCCTATTAATTCTTTTTTGTCATTTATAGCTGCACTCATTGTAATTTTGGAAGGATGACGTTTCGTAGAAGAAATCATATCTTCTTCTCTTTCATAAATGAGTTTAATTGGTTTTTGAATTTTAGCAACTGCAACGGCTAATTGACATCCGATTAATGAAGGAAATTCTTCTTTTCCGCCAAAGGCTCCACCAACGGATGCTTGAATAATTCTAACTTCATCAAATGGTACTCCAAGAGCCATTATAACTGCGTTTTTAACGTAATAAGGGCATTGAATGGACCCGATTAAGGTAATCTTTTTCCCTTCTGGATAACCTAAAAATCCTTGAGGCTCAATGTAGGCTTGTTCTTGATAACCAGTTTCATAATCATAAGTGATTACTCGACTTGCCATATTAAAAACAGAAATTGGATTTCCCTTCGTGAAGTGATAATGGCAACAACTATTTTTCCATTCATATGTAGGTGTTTCTTCAATATAGATGACTTTTATTTGTTTTAAGATTTCATCAATAACAACTTTATCTTCTCCCACAATAAGCAAGATAGGCTCGCCTTTATAGGTTACTTCATTTTTGGCAAATACTGGCATATCGTCAAAGATGACTTTCACAATATTTTGTCCAGGAACATCTTTGTAATCAACAATCTCGTATCCGAAAGGAAGGTAAGGGATTTCTATTTCTTTAATTTTTCCTTTTGAAATCGTCGAACGAAGTGTTTTAGCATAAAGCATGCCTTCCATATCATAATCATTCACATACAAAGCACTACCTGATGTTTTTTCAAGATTATCTACTTTTGGAATTGAAACACTTATATCTTTCATAAGATACCTCCTTGATTTAGTCCATCACTATTGCAGCAGTTGGGCATTTTGAAACGCATAAGCCACATTCAAAACATTTTTTAGAATTAAACGTAATTTTGTCTTTGAAATCAATTGCAAAATAGGGACATATCTTCATGCAAATCATACACTTAATGCATTTGTCTTCAATTAAGTGTGGAAGACTTGCGCTATATTTCACAGAATTAGTAAGCGTTGTTTGAATAACTTCTTCAACGCTAGAAAAACCATATTTTTGAAGAACTTTCGGTAAATCTGATATGATTTTTGAATATAAATCTTTCCCTTTTAAAAGTGCTCCTGATAACATTTGAACGGCTGACGCTCCTGCAAGCAAAAATTCAATTACATCTTCTGCGCTTTTAATACCCCCAACACCAATAACGGTGAAATCGGGTAATGCTTTTTTAATCTTATAAATAATGGCTAAAGCAACAGGTTTAATCGAAGGCCCACTCGTCCATACAAACCCTGAATCATTTCCATAAACGATGGATCTTGTTTCAATATCTATTTTTAAAGTAGGTCCAAGAGAATTTATTGCAACAATTCCACTAGCTCCAGCATCTCTTACCGTTCTTGCAAAATCTTCAGGACTAGGAATGTGTGGGCTTATTTTCATATATACAGGTTTAAGTGTATGTTTTCTTATGGTTTTTACAGTCTCAGCAATTACCGATAAATCTTTTCCAACATAATGAGTTGATACTTCAAACGCATCAGCAAATGGATCTAAAATTGGAATTAAAAGTTCCATATCTTCTTTTGAATAGCCAACGCTTATAATTAATGGTCGATCTTTTTCTTTCATAAAAGCAGGCAAAATTTCTTCAACCCAAACTTCTTTTGAATATTCACTCCAAAGTTCGCTATTCATGATAAACTCTTTGTCTCCATAGATACAAGGCTTTGGAATGTGAGGTTCTTTTGTAGAAATGGTTTTGGTTACTATTGCTCCACAATCTTGATTTACCATATATATTAATTTTTCAAGATCTCCAACTAAAGGACCAGAAGCTGGCATTAATGGATTTTTTAAAGTCAATCCATCAAACGATGTTTTTAAGTTCATTTCATTAACCTTCTTTCTTGATTTCTTCCCATAACTTTGAGGCTTTTGTTTTTGCCAAAAGATAGGAAGCTTCTAAAGCAGGTGATACGTGATAATTAGTTAAAACTTGTTTTCCTGCAACAAATACATTTTTAGGTTTAAATTGAGGAAACAATCCAAAAAACAAGTGACTTAAAACATTGTCTTTGTTTAAAGGAGTGGGCTCTATGTATGGAATTGTTAACAAATCTGCGACATATCCCTTTTCAATTTTACCCATTTTTATGTTAAACCGATTACTTGCAAATTCATAAGTATCTAAGATGATTTTACGTAAATCTTCAAGTGAAAAAGCTAGAGGTGATTCCTCTTTCAAATGCATAGAATAATAAAGATATAAATATTCTAGCGTCATGGAAGAAGACAGTCCATCATTTCCAATGATGACTTTTATTCCTTTCTCTTTAAGTGCATTATAATTAGGAAGCCCAACACCGTTATTCATGTTCGAAGAGATGTTTAACGCTACAACTGCTTCTCTTTCTTTAATAATAGTAAGTTCTGCATCATTAACATAAAGAGCATGAACTAAAATACTGTTTTTTTGGATGAGTTTAAATTGATCCAATCGATTTATGACGCGTAATCCATAATTTGAAATGGAATCTTGTTCATCCATTTTACTTTCAGCTACGTGGATATGGATTGGATTGTTTTGGAGATTTTTTGAAACGTTTAAAAGTGTATCATCTGATAAACTTAAAGAAGCATGAAGTCCAAATAACCCTTGTGTAAAAGAAGAGTGTTCGTTTTGTATAAACTGTATGTTTTCTTGAATGGCTTCTTCTACATTAAAGCGATCACTTGTTTCAAAAGCAAAGATTCCTCGCAAAGATGCGTCTTCACAAACTGCTTTTTTTAATTGTTCTAAAGAGCCAATAATCTCTTTAGAAGCGTGATGGTCTATTAAGGTTGTGACGCCATTTTTAATAAAATCAACCGAAGCCACAATTCCTGATGCATAGGTGATATCGTTTGTAATATGATAATCCATTTTCCACCAAAGTTGAGTCAAAATTTCCATAAAATTCTGAGGATGAAATTCTACATTCATTCCTCTTGCAAAAGTGGAATAGATGTGTGAATGTCCACACACAAGTGAAGGCATTAGAATTTGTCCTTCACAATCAATTTGTTCAATGCCTTTAATAGTAAAATCAGACATCTTTCCAATTTCTATGATTTGTTCATCAAAGAGAACATAACTGTTTTCTCTAAAAGTATGAAAATCGTAAATTCGGGCATTTATAAATGCTTTCATGAAATGTCACTTCCTTTTAAAAACGTTCCAAATCCTCCAACAAACACTTTATCTTTTACAATAAATTTACCTCTTGAAATGGTTGAAACGATGTTTAAATCTTTTTTGATTCCAATATAAACACAGTAATCAGATGTAGAGTGATCTTCATGAATAAATCCATCCATCTTCTCAAAAATACAAAGATCTGCATCTTTTCCTACTTCAATCGTCCCTTTTGTTTTTAGGTTATGAATTGTGGCAACGTTTTTTGTTAATTTGATAATGGAATCTGTCTGAAAAAGAGAATGCATCACTTCAAAAGAATGTTCAATTCCTCCAATTCCTAAAGGAAGTTGATTGAGAAACTCTTGTTTCTTTTCGCTTGTAAAAAAAGAACAGTGGTCTGTACCTATTGTATCAATGTGAGAATACAAAGATTTTAATTTTTCTTTTTCTAAAAAGCTTCTAAGTGGGGGAGCAAGTGTATACAGATACCCATCTTTTCTTTGCAGAACTTCATCAGAAAACAAAAAATAGTGAGGACAACTTTCAACAAAAAAATTTTGATGCAAAATATCCGGAAAATCTAAAGTTAACCGTTCTAAAGTATCTCCACTACTTAGATGAACCATATAAAGTGTTCCACCATATTTTCTTACAAACGAGGCAAGTTTTAATGCTTCTTTTGTTTCAGAAATGGTTGGACGACTTTTGGATAAGTCACAAAATGTAAAAGCACTATTTAAATCAATGAGTTCATCGTTTTCAATATGAGCGAGTAGAGTGAAACGATATTTTTCAGATAATTTTATTAATTCAATAATTTGAGCATCAAACGTTCTTCTGCCAGAATTAGAATACGTAGTAAACAGTTTTAAAGAAGTAATTCCAAGAGATAACATCTTTTGAACAAATTCTTCTAAATCACAAGTAGGGTTTTTAATCGTCGCATGAAATTTATAATCTATTACAGATAATTTTGCTTCTTCTAGACGTTTCAAATATGCTTTTTCTAAATCAATTGGATTATCCACAGGGTCTAAAAAGTCAATAAAGGTTGTGACACCTCCAAAACTTGCGCATATGCTTCCGTTATAAAAATCATCTTTTGAATGCGTTTTGCCTAAATCTAAATTGAAATGAACATGAGGATCAATGATTCCTGGAATGACATACTGATTGATGGCGTTAATCGTCAAAACAGATGTCAAAACAGCCTTACTAATCAAAGCGATTTTTCCATCTAAGATATAAAGATTTGTTTTTACAAACGCATCATCAACAAATACCATTCCATTTTGAATGCAAGTGTCATATATCATGTGGTCCTCCTTACGATAAGGAAATTATCTCGAATTCTTCTATGTTATATTTTTTTATGATTTCATCCACTAAGTCAGCTCTAATTGATAAATACAAATCAAGTTTAGAAGAAATCATTTTTTTTAGAATTTGATGAAATCCTTTTTCTTGTAATTCTAAATTTCCAATTTCATCTAAAAAAATAGGTGAAACCTTTGCTTTTATCATCTTTTCAATTGTGTTTTCTATCAATAAAACTGTATCTTTTAAAAAATGATACTCACCTATTTGACAAATGACTTCTTTTGAAGAATCATTGAATTCTTTTCGAATGATCAAAGGAAATGTTTCGTTTGTCAAAAGATGAAGTGCATTGTAACTATGAACCTTATCCTTGATCATTATTTTTAAAGAAACAAATCCATCGCCTTTTTGGATTTTTTTATACAATTCAATCATTTTGGTTGTTTTGAAAGAATTAATCTTTCCAGTAACAATCCTTACCATCAATTGCCTCTCTTAAATGTTTGTGTCCTGTTTTATGATTGGATACGGCAAGTATTTCTGAGGTGATTGAAATGGCGATTTCTTCAGGAGAACCTCCACCTAAATCAAGTCCAATGGGCGAATAAAAATGAGATAAATCAACGTCTTTGCCAAATAAATCATAGGTTTTTTCAAGATAATCTTTTAACTTATCAGGAGAACAAAGCATCCCCATGTATTTTGGTTTTATGTTTAACTCGATTACTTTATTAATGACATGATAATCATGTTTATGACTTGGAGTACAAACCACAATGAAAGAATCATCAGGAATAGGATTTTGTTCGATGTATTCAACAAAAGGCATGTTGATTCTTATGTCAGCTTGTAAAAACGAATCAATGACATTTTTGCGTTCATCGATAACCGTAACATGGTAATCCATTGTTTTTAAAATATTTACGAGAGCTTGACTAACATGACCAGCTCCAAAAATATAAATCATTTCTTTCGATCCAATGTATTCATAAAATAAAGTAACCACTCCTCCACAAACCATGGGTAAGGTTTTGGTATTTGGAAGAACTTCTCCTTCACTTAGTAAATATTCTTCTAATAAATTTTCCCTTGATAGTAATAAGGTTTTGCATTTTTCTCTGGCATAATATTCAATTGCTCCGCCTCCTACGGTTCCAAACGCTTCACCCGTAATAGCAACAATCATTTTCTTGCCAACTTCTACAGGACCTGCATCTTGCTTTTTTACCGCAGTTACAACGATGGAAGGAATTCCTCTTTTTTTAAAATCGAGAATTTTCTCATAAATTGAAAGCATTATTTCACCTCTTTTTCTGTGGGTAGAGAATAAAACCAAGGGATTAATGTCTTACCCCTTGGCATAAATTTATAGTAAAATCGTAATGACAATCGCTAAAGCAAACGTGATAAAAGATAATACAGGTTTAATGGAAACACTTAACTTAATCTTCTTATTCCAAAGAGAATTGATTACCAATAAGGAAACACCGATAACTCCACTTACAATTCCACTTAAGATTACAAATTCAAATGCAGGATAAATACCAGAAATTTGAGTAGCAAGGTATCCATTAGCAAGAAACTGAATTCCAAGATTAGCAAGGAACAATACTCTCCAGCCAATGCTTACAAGTGGTAAAGCTACAAAAGTTTGAAGTGGTTTATCTTTGCTGATTATTTGAATGACTGCAAGCACTAGTATTGATTCAACAACGATGGAAATCATTGGATTTATCGTTTTCCAAATACTATATTGAGGCATAAATAAATTAATTCCTTTTATAAAAGAGGCAACCAATCCGATGAAAACAAGCGATGCTTTTGAGTTTGTTTTTGCGTAAGCTCTCACTAAAAGAACTGACACGATTGGAAACATAATTGTTCCGGCAATAAACGTAGGGACAAAATGCAATACATATCCCAAAGAAGCTTCTAGAATCCCCCAGATAGCTCCATAAAATAAAATGGTAGAAATCTTATTTAATTTGTTATTTTTCATTATTTAACAACTCCTTTTCTTGTATTTTCTTTAATATAATTTCTGGTGTAATTGGTAAAGAGGTAATCCGAATTCCAAGTGCATTATATAAAGCATTTGCCAGCGCGGCAGGAGGAGTATCAATTCCAATTTCGCCAACCGATTTTGCTCCAAAAGGACCTGATTCCTCATAACTATCCGCAAATTCAGTCGTTAAGTGTTTGATTTCAAGTCTAGTAGGAATTTTATAGGTCAAAAAATCATTTGTGATTAATTTCCCTTTAGAAGTTGATTTAACGTCTTCATACATCGCCATACCTAGTCCTTGAACGATTCCACCTTCCACTTGTCCTCTAGCAAGTTTTGGATTAATAGTTGTCCCACAATCCACAACACTTACGTAATTACATATCTCGACTTCTCCTGTTTGGTTGTCAACATTAATTTCAATGAAACCAGCCATAAAAGGTGGTGGTGATTTGTGTCCAACATAACTTGAAGTGACCATTAATTGTTTTTGATCTTCGTTATACGTAATTTGATTGGATAATTCTTTAAAACTAATTTTTCGTAAACTTACTTGGTCTTGAAAGATTTCTCCATCAAATAAAATCTCTTCTTTTGATGTTTTTAATATTCTTGAAGCTTCAACAAACAATGAATTCTTCATTTTTTTAGCGGCAAGTAAAACAGCGTTTCCAGATACATAAGTCGTACTGGACGCATAAGCTCCAGTATCAAATGGGGTTAAATCAGTATCGGAAGAATAAACAATAATTTTATCTAATGTTGTTTGTAATTCTTCTGCTGCTATTTGTGCAAGAATAGTGTCACTTCCTTGCCCAATATCCGTTGCTCCTATTAGCAAATTATAAAAACCATCATCATTTAATTTAAGAGTTGCCGATCCCATATCGATATAAGGAATTCCACTTCCTTGCATCGCAATAGCCATTCCAACTGCTTTTACTTTTGAAGGAGATAATTGAATATTTGGATACTTGTTCTTCCAGTTAATTAATTCCATACCTCGCTTCACACAAAAGTCTAATTTACAAGACTCCATGTTCATAGCGGTTCCTTCTGTACCTTCACCCATAATGGAAAAGATTGGTGAAGTTTCTCCTTCTAAAATCATGTTTTTTTGTCTGAAATAGATAGGATCCATCTTCAGTTTATGACAGAGCATGTCGATGGCCGATTCTAAAGCAAAATTTCCTTGAATGGCTCCATATCCTCTAAAAGCTCCAGCTGAAGTATGGTTTGTATAAACCACGTGTCCATGAAAACGAACAGAATCTACTTTATTGTAAAGTGGCAGTACTTTCGATCCCGCAACCATAAAGACCGTTAACGCATGTTCTCCGTACGCTCCTGTATCGGATAAAATATAACAATCAATGGCTTTTAATGTGCCATCTTTCATCGCTCCAAGTTTTAAATCTATTCGCATAGGATGTCTTGTATATGCGGATTCAAATACTTCTTTTCTCGTGTAAACCATCTTTGAAGGTTTTCCTGTTTTTAAAGTAACAAAAGAAACTAACATTTCACCATGAATAGCTTGTTTTCCACCAAAACCTCCACCAACTCTTGGTTTTATGACTCTAATTTTACTTAAAGGAATTTCTAGAGTTTGAGATATAATTCTTCTCACATGAAAAGGAGTTTGTGTCGCAGAATATAAAACCAAACGGTTTTGAAAGTCAATTCTTGCGTTTACTGTATGTGGTTCTAACATTGCATGAGACTGTGCTTGTGTATAAAAAGATTGTTCGATTGTAACTTCTGATTCTTTTAGAGATTTTGAAACATCTCCTACATTCATTTGATAGCTTGCGGCTATGTTTTTAAGAGGTTCAAATCCAATCGGAAACATTTCATGGATCTCTGGTTCTGGATGAATGATGCTTTTATGATTCATCGCTTTTTCAAAATCTAAAACAGGTTCTAACACTTCATATTCTACTTCGATTAAAGAAAGAGCTTCTTCGCATATTTCATTTGTATGTCCAGCAACTGCGCATACTTCATCGCCTATATATCTTACAAATTCATCTAAAATAAACTTATCATGCGGTGAAGGCTCAGGATATCCTTGCCCTGCTCTGGTATAAGGAATTCTTTTAAAATCTTGATAGGTTAAAACCAGTTCAATTCCTTCTAAATGTTTTGCTTTAGATGTATCGATGCTTTTAATTTTTGCGTAAGCATATGGACTTCTTAATACTTTGACAATTAAGGAATTCTTTTCAGCTAAATCGTCTGTGTAAGCAGGACGACCCATCATTAATCCTTTTCCATCTATGGATGGAAGTTTTTGGTTTACAACTTTCATGCTTTATCACCTAAATACTTTTTTATGGCTTTATGTTGAGAGACGTAGCCTGTACATCTACAAAGATTTCCAACTAAATATTCTCTTATTTGATCATCGGTTGGGTTCTCTAATTCGTTTTTTAAGGCATAAACAGCGAGCGCCATAGAAGGATTACAATATCCACATTGATCGGCACCTTCAAGCCCAAAATATCCGCTTAATTTTTCAGCTTCTTTTTGGATACCTTCAACCGTTGTAATTTCATGTCCCGTGGCTCTTACGCTTAAAATGGAACAAGATGGGACAGGTTTTCCATCGAGTAAGACCGTGCAAACTCCACAACTTGTGGAATCACATCCTCTTTTCACACTTAAATAATGATTGTTTCGTAACGTATCTAGTAAATATTCACTTGGATCTACATTAAATTCTTTTTTGATGTTATTAATGACAAGATTAATTTTCATAAGACGTCACCTCTTTCAATCCTCGACTTATATAGACTTTTGCAAGATTTTTTCGGTATTCTGCAGAAGAACGGCTGTTACTACCAAATGACAATTCGTTTATCACAATATTTGCACACGTTTCAATTACGTCATCAGTTATATTAGATTGAGAATTAAAATACGCCATGGCTTCTTTTGCAAGACTTGCTAGTGCGGGTCTTGCTCCGACAGAAATCATTATTTTATCTGAGGAGTATGATAATGCAACATTGATTATCGCAAAATCCAACGCTGTAATGGCGACTTTCTTAAAGAAACCAGACATCTTTGATTTTGGGATGATGATTTTTAAAAGAATGTCTTTATCTTTTCTTGATGAATTTAGGTGCTCTTCTAAAGAGACTTCTCCAAGATGATAAAAAACTAAACGAGCGTTCATTACGAGTAAAGCGGTCAATATATCAGAAAACCCATACTTCCCCATGACAGTACCACCAAGAGTTGCCACATTTCGAATGGGAACTCCCATGACATTATGAATGGCGAATGGAAGGATTCCACTTGCAAGTTCAATTAATGCAGGGTTTGTTTCGATTTGTCTTAAAGGAACCATTGATCCAATTTCAATTTGAGCTTTGTTTTCAACGATTTCGTCGAGTCCAAGATGCTCAAGTCCAAGCAAAGTATCAACTGATTTTACGGATAATTTAAGCCAAGCTCCCCCAGCAATAATCATATTCTTATTGCTTAACAAAAGCATTTGATAGGCTTCTTCTAAAGAGGAAGCATTATAATATTGTTGAACTTTCATTATTTCAGTCCTTTCGATTTCGAATAAATAATTCATAATCTTGTACGGTATCAATATCGATTAAAATGCCTTCATCTTGAACATTCACATAGGTTATTTGATGTCTATTTCGTATTATTTTTAAATTAGATAAACAATTTTCTTGTAAAATTTCTTGACGCATCAATTTTGAAATTAATAAAGGATGTCCAAGCTTATTGTTAAAGCTTGGTACAATAAATTCTCCTTTTTCTTTTAACAGTGCTTGATACGTGCTTTTTTTTACGAAAGGATAATCTCCAGGGATTAAGAAAAAATCCTCACTAGTTTCTGTTACGGCACATTGAATGGATTTAAACATTCCCAAATCGTAGTTGAAATTTTGAATAATTTCAACTTTTGGAGTGTTTGAAATTAAATCGTAAATTTCTTGATGGAAATGTCCTGTTACGACAATGATTTTATCCACAAAATCGTTCATTGTTTCAATAACATGTAAAATCAATTCTTTGTTTTGATAGAGTAAACTCATTTTGTTTTGGTGTTGTCTAGAAGAATAACCTCCAGCTAAAATAATTCCTTGAGTCATATTGTCACTCCTTTTCAAGCGCTTTCATCATCGTGATAAAAAAAATACGTTAAACCATGAATTAATCAGAACAAATTTAGCACAATCATCTACAAAAAAACATGTTTTGAATTAAATTGTAACGTTTATTATATCATGTTTTGGCTACATTTACTACGACTTTTTTAGAAAAAAGGGAGAAAATAGGTAAAATAAAACACTCAAATAATGAGTGTTTTTCTTTCATAAATTGATTTTGAAAGTGTTCTATTTATGGATATGGATATTATGAATATCTGGGATAACCAATTCTTTATGTTCTCGAATATAATTAATTAAAAGTTCTGCAATATCAAATTGCATTTCTTTCAGAATTGGAAGTCCTTTATACATTTCAAATTCGCCTCCACCCGTTGCACGATAATTATTCATGACTAACGTAAATACATCTTCATCTTTAATGTCTTTTTTCTTAAAAGTCATTGATATCACTCGAAATCCAAATTCCTTTGATATATCAAATTCATAATCAATTCCATCAAACATATCATAATTATAGTGTTCGAGTTTTGGATAGGAATATTTCGGGTTTGCAACTATTTCATTGTTTTCAATCACAAAATATTCTGCATTTTTTTCTAGAGCTTTCCTTAATTTTTCTCCTGTAATTTGAATGACAGTCAATGTGTTCGGATAAATATAAGTGCTAAGAACGTTTCGTACTGTTATTTCTTTATCAAATCCAGTTATGGCATTTCCTAAAGAAGTACAACTGATATCTGCTTTGCTTGCTAAAAGCTGAACTTGATTGATGAAGGTTACAATTTTATGCTTATGAAGTCTTGCTTGGAATAAATCCTCAATTTTTAAATCGTTATTAGGAACTGTTCCGATTGTTTGATCTAAAAAGAGTTGAGTAGCATCTTCTATATCGCTAATCGTGAAAGCTAGGTTTCTATCTGATAATACTCCTTGACTACTTAATATTTGTGACTCAATTTTGTCTAATGACCAAGTTTTATTTTTGGAAAATGAAATATCAATTAAACCTAAATATTTACCATATGACCCTGGTTGAATAACGGTTGTTTGTTTTACATTTTGAGAAATCAGCCGGTGTTGATGCCCCGTAAGTAGTACATTAATTTCAGGGAAAGTTTCAAGAATTTTGGATCCTAAATTTTCACCAGTATCGCTTACATAATCTTTTAGAGTATCTAACTCTTTTTCAAATCCTCCATGGTAAATGACAACGATTCCTTGGACTGAATAGGTTGATTTAATTTCTGCTAGTACTTCTTTTAATTTATCGATAACATTTACAAATTCCAAGTCTTTTATATTAGATGGTTGTTCCCAATTAGGAATGTATTGGGTCGTTAATCCAATAAAAGCTACCTTAACTCCATGCGGATAATTCCTTATTTCATAAGCTTTATCAAAATATAGATTATGTTCTTTTGTTAAGATATTAGCACAAAGAGTTGTCGAATGTAACTCTCTTGTAAATTGATTTAAATAATCAATCCCATAATTAAAATCATGATTTCCTGGAACAAAGAAATCATATTTTAATTGATTAAAAATGGTCGCAACGGGGTGGCTAAAGTTGTTTCTATGTAATTGATGGTAATAGAGCAAAGGACTACCTTGTATGGTATCTCCACCATCAATTAATACCGTTGATTTTGTTCGATATTTCTTTATCAATGATGCAATTTTGACCATTCCATAATCTACTAATTGATTGTTTGAGTAGTTTAAATCCAGCAATGAACCATGTGAGTCGCTTGTAAATAGAATTCTAATTTTAAATGTTCTATCCAAAATATCATCTTCTTTCGAATATGAATCTTTCACTTATATCATACACTTTTAATTAGATTTTGTCATCTAATTAAAATACTCATCAAATAAACCTTCTACCCATTTTTCACTTAAAAGTGGACTTGAGATTTCTTTGGATGCTATACAAGATCCAGCAACGATTGAAGCTATTTTTAAACATTTATCGATGGAATAATTTTTTGAATGTGCCTATAAGAATCCTGCAAAAAAATTATCTCCTGCTCCATTTGAATCTACAAGTTGAAACGAAGAATTAATTGGTTCTTCATACCATATATCATTATTAGTTAAACAAGAAGCCCCTTTATTCCCATGAGTACAAATGACTAGTTTCTTTCCTTTTAAAATCCATGAAGACATTATGGGTTTATAATCTTCAACGAGGTCTGAACTAAAAAAGATATAGTCTGCGGCATCAATGAAATCCTGGTAATAAGGATTTTTACCATCATAATCATGTAAATCACACCAAATGTCTTTATGTAGTTTTCTAATAATTGGAATGTAATTTCTACAATAATTTATGATATTTAAAATGACATAATCAGCTTCTTGAATGAAAGGTGATAGTTGATTATAATCAAATTCCTGTTCAAAGGAAATGTTTGAAAGAAAAATTGAAATTCTTTTTCCTTGGTTATCCATTAAATTCAAATGTCTTTCTGTTTTTGACTTATCAATTTCGTACAGAAAAGGAATTTGTTCATTTTCAAACCGAATTCTTAGTTTTTTTCCGTATTCATCTTGCCCAATCACACCTTGTAATTTCACGTCAAACCCTAGCTTTTTTAAAGCTATGGCTTTCCCTGAACCAGTCGAGCCTATCATATCGTAGGTTTGACTTGAAAAAATAGTTTGAGATATGGGGCTTGGTAATTCACTTAATTGTACAATGGTGTCGTAAGATACTCCACCTATCACAATCGATTTCAATGTTTTTTACCTCCAAGATTAAAGTAGTTACTGAAGTGCTTTCTCTTTAATGGTTCCTTCTCGATATGCATGGAGTAATTTTGTTAAATCTCTAATTTTTTCTTTTAATTCTTCACCTTTATCCGTGTCATAGATATATGTTCTTCTTGAATTTAATTCTTCGCTCCTTGTCACAGAAATAATATCTTTTTCTGTTTCAATCAGTTGCATGTAAGATTCAAACCGTTCATGAGATACCAAAAAATATGCATGAGAGTCACTAATCAAACTATATCCTCCCATAGATGTTTCTTGAGCATATTCTTTACTCATTCCACCGTCGATGCTATAAATCTTATTATGAGCTAAAATCACTTGAGCACCTTTTGTGATGTCCATAGGCACATGTCCATTGATCATTTTGGAACGTTCAAAATCTAGGTCGAACTCTTTATATATTTTCTTTAACGTCGATTCTTCCATTCGCAATTGATAATAAGGGTTTTGCATTTCAAAGTGAGCTTGTTTGTCGTTTATAAAATATCTTTCAAATGTTTTCATGGTGTTTTTTCCAAAAAGAGGAGAGGTACTTCCTTGCCAAAGCATCATAAAATAGTCGTGATCGTGATTGTGCTTTTCGTATCGATTTAAGTAAGCGTGTCGAAGTTTCCTTTCATATGCTTCAAACAAACTTTTCCCGAAATACGATTTTGAGTCAATTATTTGAGATAAAAATTCTCCGTCTTTTGTAAGTGGAATTGCGGCATGAAATAATAGATTATTATTATATTTTAGGTACATACTTCCTTTTTGAAACATGTATCTTGCATGATTTTGAAGCATTTCGTTATGTAAAAAAAGTTGAGTTAAATGATCAATCACTTCTTTTTCATCCGCATTTAATTGGTAAGGGTTTTTGGTAAAATCGATTGTTGGAAAAAGTTCATCTCGTAATGAATATTTTACTCCTTCAATTGTAATGGTCTTTTCAAGCGGATTAATTTTATCAAGCAATAATCGATCTTCGAGTTTAAACATTGGATTTCTTAAGATAACGGATTGTTCTAATTTAAATTGAATAATTGTGATTGCTTTATGAATTTTTGCAACAAAGCTCAAATCTTCTTCTTGCTGGAACGTCGCTTTTTCTCCTTTAGGAATAAATAATAGACAAGGATCGTTTTGATAATACTTATAGGCAAGTCTCGTTAGTGGAATTAAATTGATTCCATATCCATCTTCAAAACAATCTAGATTATTATATCTTGCAGCAATTCTTATGACGTTCGCTACCATAACTTTGGAACCACTTGCTGCTCCTAAAAAACTAATATCATGATTTCCCCATTGAATGTCAACATTGTTCTTTTTCATCAATTTTTCCATTACTAAATGCGGTTTTGGTCCTCGATCAAAGATGTCTCCAACAATATGAAGTCTATCAATGGCTAAATTTCGAATAAATCTACTAATCTGTAAGATAAACTTGTTTTCTCTTTTTGTTTCAAAAATCGCTTCAATTATGGCTTCATAATATCTTTCTTTGTCTTCATGGCTATTTGATTCATATAATAGTTCTTGAATTATATAAGAAAATTCTTCAGGAAGTGTTTTTTGAACTTTGCTCTTTGTATACTTTGTTGCAATGTGTTTACAAAGATCTATCATCAAATATAGTGTTTTTTTTACAAGAATTTGAAATGTTTCAACAGGCAAAAGTTCTTGATATTTATTTAGCATATCCGTTGGATAATAAATAAAGAAAGCTAGTTGATTTTTCTCTTCTTTTAAAAGATGAGGAAAAATTAAATCAATTTTTTCTTTAATAATTCCTGATGCATTTTTTAAGTAATGATTGAATGCATCATATTCTCCATGAATATCAGTGATAAATATTTCTGTCCCTTTTGGTAAATTTAAAATGGCATTTAGGTTAATTAATTCACTACTTACCATTTGAACGGTAGGAAAATCTTTACTTAATAACTCTAAATACTTTTTCTCATAAATCATAAAGCACCTCCAGGATATTAATTTCATAATATATACTACTTCTTACTTCATTATATGTCTTTCAAGATAAATTGCAAATACCGTTTTATTAAACTTCTTTTATTCTTTAAAGAAAACCCCATTCATTTCTAAATGGGGGATTCATTTCATTAATTCTATTTTTTTGTTCGTTTGTTTTTTGTTTTACTAGTATATCTCGCTAGAAAATAACCCCCAACAGAAGCCAAAATAATTGAAATGATAATAGCGACCCAAAATCCATTTTGTTGGAAAGGAAGATCGAAATTCATTCCAAAAATACTTGCTACTAAGGTAGGTATCGTAAGAACAATCGTCACAACAGTCAATGTTTTCATAACGGTATTCACATTATTGGAAATAATTGAGGCATAAGCATCCATCGTTCCATTTAAGATATCTCTATGAATACTACACATTTCCATTGCTTGGCGATTTTCTACAATCGCATCATCAATTAAATCTAAGTCATCTTCATATTGTCTAAACATTTCTACTCGTTTAATTTTTTCTAATACTAAGATGTCCGCATTTAATCCAGTCGATAAATAGACTAAAGATTTTCCTAAATTCATTAATTCAAACAATTCAATGTTTTTTAAGGCTTCATGAAGTTTCTTTTGCACATGCTCGGAGTCTTTATCTAGTAGTTTTAACATTGTAACAAAATTAGCTGCATTTCGATAAAGAATTTGAATGGTTAATTTAATGTGCTTATGTGTCGAGAAATTCTTCATTAATCGGTTTATTAAACTTGGAATCACTAAATCTTTTTTAAAACAAGTCGTAAGAAAATAATCTTTATTAAAGAGAATTCCAAGTGGAGTAGTGAAAAAATGATGAATGTCTGGATAAAAGTCATCCACTTTTACAACGGGAGTATCAACAACTACTAATGTTACATCATCATCAATATCAATATGTGCGGATTCTTCTTCATCTAATGTACTTCGAATGATTGCATCATTAATCCCTGTGATTTGACTAACTTTTGCAATTTCCTCTTCTGTAGGCTCGGTTAAGTATATCCAACTTTTAGGTATGATTTTATCATAAATGTTTTCTTCATTTATACTTTTATAAATCAATAACTCTGAGTTTTGATTTGTGTAATATACCGTAATCATTTTATCATCTCCTTTTCTGATTTCTCTTAATACCATTATATCACGTATGTTTTGCGAGATAAAGAAATAAATGAATCCTTTTTATTATAAAAATTTATTCAAAAAATAGAAGTCTAAAAGAAATTCAATCTTTCTCTTTTAGACCTCTACAAATGTATTTTTTAAAAATAGAAAAATATAATATTAAAGATTAAGTTGGATAAATACAGAAGGAATCACGACGCTTAGTGCAATCACTAAAAGCAATAATAAAGCAAGCAATCCTCCTATTGTAAGTGCTAAAAATAAAGAGTAAAGTAATGGTACAAAAATTAATATATTCCAAATAATATTTTGACTTAACGTAATGGTATTTAAAGTCCTATTTTTAACAAATGAAAGCACGTACAATGATATCAAACCAAATAACGCTGGCACAAAGAATAAGAAAGAAGCTCCACTTAATACAAGTCCAGTAAGTAGCGCAAATACTAAATTTATTCCAATTCCTGCAAGCATGAAAGCCATTTTATCTTCTTTTAAAACATATTTCTTTTTGAATATAAAAGCAAAAAGTGTGATGACCCCAACCATTGAAAGTAAAGTTGGAATTTCGGTACCTTGCATTCTAACGTATGTGACATTCCAAGTTGTTTTCCCTAAAAATGCAGCAATTTGACTTACTACTAGTCCAATGATTACTGCTACTACAATGAAGAGGAAAATGACACCAGTGTATTTAAGGATTTTCATAGGTATTATTTGTTTTTTCTTTTGTAATACTACAATTAAAGCAATAAAAGCGACGATTAAAATGATATTCATAACGGTTCCAAATGTGTCTGTATAAGCAATTAATACGTTTGGAAGGATTGTAAAGAATACTTGATCTTGAGTTCCAACAAAATAATTTACATCTGAATAGATAGTATTAGATGTAAATTCACTGACAAGCGGTATGATTTGTTCCCCATAATGTTGAATGCTTGTTAAACTAATATTTGTATAGTTATCAAGTGGGGTATGGTAATTATAAAACCCATCCAATACTGCAAAATTCGCACCTTGTTTATCTGCTTTTAAAAACTCACTAAAATCCGTTGAATTAGGCATGACAGCATAAACTGCAGTCGCAACACTGTACGTTACAGGCAAATTTGCATTACGATAAAAATCAATGACTAATTCATTGTTTCTGCTAGTTTCAAACATATAAGCTGCGCCTTCAGTTCCTCTTGCTTCAATGTTTATCACAAATCCAATTTTATCCATTAATTCTTGTTCTTGTGCAGCCATCACCGCTCCATATAGTCCTACTTCTTCTGCATCTGTGACTAAAATATATATGGAATTTTCAAGAGTTTGATCTGCGAACAAACGAGCCACTTCTAGTAAAACAGCTAATCCGTATCCATCATCTGCTGCTCCATAAGATCTTCCGAGTTCCCCATCTCTTCCAATGTTTCCTCTTGAATCATAATGAGCCACAAGTAATATTCCCGTTTCCGAATTTCCTGGAATGGTTGCTAGTAGATTTTGAATTCCGTAATCAGTATCTTCACCTAATTCTTCTTTGGTATAATTCATTTCTTCGACATTACTCACTCCCACAAATTCAATTAACTGATTTTTAATATATAGCCGAACTTCTTCATGAGCTTCTTCGTCAAGTACAGAATGCGGATCATTTGAAAGAACGCTTATGTATTCCGCTGCTTTTACAGCGCTAAACTCTGTTTCACTATTTTGTGGAATAGGAGTAAAGAGAACAAATAAACTTAAAAACAAACTGATTGAAACAACGATTATCGTAATAACTAAATTGGTTTTTTTCAAAATCAAGATCCCCCTTGGATTATTTTTTTATTTTGAGTATCAAATAGTTTGACATTCAAATAATATCACAAAGTATTCACTTTGGCTAACTAATATTTAATATTTTTATTAAAAAATAAAAAAAAGAATATCAGTTATGATATTCTACTTGATTCAATCAATTATCTTTATGCTTTTCTTAAATAACATAGAAAAGAATGCAGAAAAAGTGTAATATAGCACCTGCTAAAACAAATAAATGCCATATAAAATGCATGTATTTAATATTCTTTTTACGATAAAATATAAGTCCACCTGTATACATAATGCCTCCAAGGAAAAGCAAAATAATTCCTAAAGCTGGCATAGTTTTAATAATAGGTACAATTGCAAAAACAGCTACCCATCCACTTGCAACATAACTTATCATTGATACAGTTTTAAATTTATTAATGCTTATACTATTTAAAACAATATTTACAATGCTGGCTGTCCAAACAACTCCAAAAATAATCCACCCCATGGTTCCTCTTAAAAGCACTAAAGTAAAAGGTGTATAGGTCCCAGCAATTAAAATCGAAATTGAAGTATGATCAAAGATACGAAAAACCTTTTTCGCTTTTTTGTGTGTCAAAGAATGATACATTGTTGACATACTAAATAAAGTAATCATGCTTGCCCCATATATAGATACACTAACGATTTTCCATACATCGTGTTGAGGAATTGCGTCCATTAATAAAATTATTAAACCTAAAACTGATAAAAATGCTCCAATTCCATGAGAGATAGCATTTGCAATTTCTTCTGAGATGGAATATAAAGCTCCTTCTTTTCTATTTCTTATCGTCATGTTTTCATTCCTTTTATATTATTTTATTTATTCTACTGGATATTGATTTTGTTCATCATGATAATCAAAATCAATATCAGAAGTCGCAAACCTTAAAAATCGTTTTCTTCTTGCTCTTGAGTCGTAACTCACAAAGAAAAACAGTGAAAATGCTTCCCAAAACATGACCCATCCTCCGATAAATAACCCTTCAGATAGAATGGATAACGGAACAGGTAGCATACTCGAGCTACGAAGAAAATAAGCGAAAATCAAAAATAATAATCCAATCGCTATGTAGGAAATAATTTTGCGATTATTTTTCACAAGTGATTTATTAATGTAATGAATCACCATAGTGAAGTTATTATAAATTGCTTCTTTGCTTCGTTCTTCCTTTTGCTTGTCAAATTTAGCATTTGGGAGCTGAAAGCTTAATTTAACTTTTTCCTTTAATGGGATATCGTATCCAACTTGCTCAATAAAATCAAGAAGTTCAGGTTCTAAATCTCTTCTTTTTAAAGGAGTAGCATCCCATCCATTAAAAAGTTCATCATAATTATCAAGTGAGATTTGAACCAAATACAACTCATCATTTTCGAGATATTGATAGATTTGACTAAGTCTTAACTGCTTCTTTATTTTCCGTTTCATTTTTATACCTTCTTTTAAAACAAATAAATATTCAAAAATCAAATTCTAAATGTCATTTCATTTTTAATTCTTTTATAATTATACCACTTTTATCTTTGTTTTACACGCCAAATATATCCAAATAGAACCTTTTGAATTAGAGGGCATTGACAATTAGTTTATTTTTCTTTAAACTGTTATCAAAGAACAAATATCACATAATTTTGATAAAAAGGCGAGGTGACCCAAAATGTGTGACACTTTAGTTAAAAGAACGTCTCATTCACTGTTTTTTGGAAAAAATAGCGACAGAAGTCCAAATGAACCTAATTTATCCTTATTTGTCGAACCAAAAGACCATCTAAAAACGAAATTAAAATGCACTTACATTCAGGTCGATCAAATTAAACATTCTTATGGATTAGTACTTTCTTGTCCTAGTTGGATGTGGGGAGCCGAGATGGGAATTAACGATCAAGGTGTAATGATTGGAAATGAAGCTGTTTTTACAAAATCAAAAGGAAAGAAAAAGGAAACATTAATCGGCATGGACTTTTTAAGGCTTGCTTTAGAACGTTCAAGCACTGCAAAAGAAGCCATAACTATTATTGTCGATTTACTTGAAAAATACGGTCAAGGAGGAAATTGTGGCTTTGACAAGCATTTCTACTATGATAATTCCTATTTGATATCAGATAAGACTAGTTCTTACATTTTAGAAACGAGCGGGAAATCATTTATTGTAAAAGAAGTATCCGATTTTGGAAACATTAGTAATCGATTGTCTATAAACAATGATTCTTTTGCGAAAAGAAATTCAGAACCAATTTTTACGCATTTTTCAGGATCATTTCACAGATCTTGCATGGCTTCAAGTCAACTGAAGTCTCAAGATTCTTTTGACGAATCAAAAATGATGACTATTTTAAGAAGTCATTATGAAAAAGATACCAAATCTCTTTACACTAAAGGAAGTCTTAAAAGTGTATGTATGCATAAAAGCTTCTTAGGAGATCAAACGACTGCTAGCATGATTGTTCATTCAAGACCTTCTATCGATACCATTTGGCTAACGGGGTCTTCTACTCCTTGTTTATCCATTTATAAACCTACTTTTTTTGGAATATGTATTCCTCCAGTCTTTACAAGCAAAGAAAAAAGTTTGGCTTATTGGTTAGAAAGAGAATATCTTGTTAGGGCTATCTTTTCTAAAATAATCGATGAAGATACCTATAAACAACAATTGAATGCTTTACAACTTCAATTTGTCAAAGAAGAGAATACGTTATTTAAATCTACTCCTACAAAATCTGAGTTAAAAGAATTTGCAAAAAAGTGTAGTATTGAGGAGCAATCGTTTGTCAATCAATATTTAGATGTCATCAATCAGGTGAAGGAAAATCCTGATTTTCTCAAGAAGCCATGGAATAAATTAACTCATTCCTTAGGAAAAAATGTTTTTAAAACGAATTTTGCGGATAGAAATCAAAAATGAAGAAAGTTATCCTGATTCCAGATTCTTTTAAGGGCAGTTTATCTAGCAAAGAAGTCATCAACATTATGGAACAATCTATTCTAAAGAATTTTCCAAAATGTGACATAATTAAAATTCCTATAGCCGATGGGGGGGAAGGAACAGTTGATTTTTTTCTTTCTGTCTTAGATGGAGAAAAAATAAGCGTTTTGGTTCAGGATCCCTATGGTAAAATTATTCCAAGTTTTTATGGAAAGCTAGATAACGATATAGCCATCGTTGAATTGGCTGCTTGCGCAGGTTTGTCTTTTGTAAAAAACAATCCAAATCCAGCAATTACTTCCACCTTTGGAGTTGGACAATTAATTTTACATGCAATTCAATCTGGGGCAAAAAAAATATATATTACTCTAGGAGGAAGTGCAACAAATGATGCTGGATGTGGACTTGTTTGTGCACTTGGAGTACGGTTTTTTGATCAATTCCAACATTCGTTTGTACCAACGGGAGCTACTCTTCATTTGATTCAATCGATTAATATTGATAACGTATTTCCTGAAATTAAGAATGTATCATTTATTACTTTATGTGATGTAAAGAATACGTTTTATGGCATAAATGGCGCTTCTAATATTTTTGCAAAGCAAAAGGGCGCTGACCTTAAAATGATTAATCTTTTAGATCAAAATATGGAAAGGTATTCTAATTTATTAAAAAAGATATTTCAGTTTGATACTGATTTTGAAGGTGCTGGAGCGGCAGGGGGAGCCACTGTAGCTACAAAACTATTTTTACAATCTGACATTCAAAATGGAATTGACACATTTCTTGAATTGATTCATTTTGAAAAATCACTTGAAGAGTGTGATGTCGTATTGACTGGAGAGGGTAAATTAGATTTCCAAAGTTTTAATGGAAAAGTTCTATCTGGAATTTTAAAGTATACTTATGAGAAAAGAATTCCTTTAATTTCGCTTGTAGGGGAAATAGATGAAGTTTCGATGAAAGATTATCCCTTAGGCTTAACAACCGTTTTTCAAATCAATCCAGATATTATTACACTTGAAGACGCCATTTTGCAGACTCCAATACATTTGAAAAACACAATGGACAAGATTTGCAAATCGTATTTAAAGAACCTTTGATTTTCTATTCTAATATACAAAAAGGATTGTCGTCTAGACAATCCTTTTATCTGTTATATCATAATTAGCAACACTATTTTAAAACAAATAGTTTTTGAGTTGCAGAATCAAAGCCATATTTCGAAATATATTTCTTTATGTCTTCCGCTTTTCTTGTAAAATACTTCACTTTTTTTTCGGATTTGACTTTTTCAATTAAACGATCCATTGTTTGAAATAAAAAGTCAATTTCTTCTTTTGAATTATGTTCTTGTCTTTCATATAACATGACCCAATTTTCTTGGACTGATAATGTGCTGTGTTTTTTTAGCAAACTCAATATTTTAGATCCATCAAAAGTATCGTAATGAATTAATCCGTTTTCTCGATCAATTTCTGCTGCAAAATGATGAAGAAATTTGTGGCTTATTTGTGCGTTAGATAATCCATTGCTTATCATTTCATTAAACAAAAGAGCCCCATTTGGTTTAAGCATTCTTTCCATTTCTTTAATTGTTTTACCAATATCTTCTAGGTGATGAAGTGAGTTGGACAAACAAACAATATCAAAAGAGTGCTCTTCAAACGTTAAATGTAAAGCATCCATTTTCTCAAAGTGAATTCTTTTATTTCCTTCAAAATTTTTCGTGGATGCACTTATAGCATTCTCTAAAACATCAATACCAATGATTTCCAAATAATTATCATCTAAACTAATAATCGTTTTTATAAAAGTTCCTGTTCCTGTTCCAATATCTAATATTCTTGATTTGGGATAACTCTTTAAGAAATTTTGTAGTTTTTTCATGATTGTATCTATTCCTTCCTATACAAAAGATGTAAATGAAATCGTCAAAATATTGATTTAGTAAAATTATAACATATATTTAGATTTTCGGATAAATTCCTAACACTTTTATGAAGTACTTTACTGATAATTGTTGAATCGTCAAAAAGATGATTTCTTGATCTTCAAGGGTGGCTACCAATTCAATGAAAAAATTGTATTTACCCATATGTTCTTTTGTGGGTCTTGACATAATAGAAATAAGATTTATTTTTCTTTTTGAAAATTCTTCAAGAATAGAAAATAACACACCTGGTTTATCGTCTGCTTCTTTTACAACCAAAGAAACTTTTAATTGATTTTTTTTATCTAAAATATTTAGATTTTGATCAAAAGATCCTTTTTTTACAATTAAAAATCTTGTTTCATTATGAAAAGAATCCGTCACATTCTCGATTCCAAATTTAATTGGTTGTGAATTGAAAAGATGAAAAGGAATAATAGCTCCTTCGTGATCAATTCCTTTTGAAAATAGTTGAAAAGATTCAGAATTGCTTTCTGTTGTGATTATTTTTACATTTGGAATGGTTTTAAAAAACTCATTGCATTGTCCTTTTGCTACATATTGAACAAAAATTTTATTTACATCTTTTATATTTTTTGCATTAGCAACCATTGAAAATTGAATCGGAATGGTTAATTCTCCAATAACGGATACTTCAGATTGAAGTAATAAATCTAAATTCCTTTGAACGTATCCATCTAATGTGTTTTCAATGGGGACAATCGCTAATATGGCTTTTGTTTTAACCGCATTAATTACTTCTTCCATTGTGGAACAATAAAGTGAATCGTATGAGTGTTTAACAATGATTTGAAATTGATTTTTTGCTTCATCACTGAATGTACCAATTGGTCCTAAAACGGCTATAGATTCCATCAGATTCACCTCTTTCGTCTATGATAATAACATTTTTGGTTCTTGTCAATGTATAATTTGAAAATATGTTAAGAATCCTTAAAGCCCTTTTTACTAGTTGGATGCAATTTGTAAGCATATCATTTTGTCTTCTTTAAAAACCAATGTATAATGAAGTAACAAAGAAGGTGAAAAAATGTTTTTAAAAAAATATATATCTGTATTTGTAATTATGCTTGCAATGTTTTTGGTATCTTGTGATACTTCCTTAACATCAACAACTTCAAATACAGAAGTTACTACTACAACAACTACTGCGACTTCAACCTCAGATACCTCTGTGACTACAGCATCAACAGATACAACTACCGGCACTACAACCTCAACGTTAACTACTGCATCAACTTCTACAACTACTATATCAACTCTTCGTGTATTTACTTTAGTAGAATTAGCTACGTATAATGGTGACAACGGTACTACTGCATATATGGCAGTTAGTGGAGTTGTTTACGATGTGTCTAACGATCCAGAGTGGAACAATGGATGGCATCAAGGAATGCATCTTGCAGGTACCGACGCAACACTTGCTTTTGCTGGCAGTCCTCACACAGCTTCTATTTTAAGTACATTACCAATCGTTGGATCACTTGGAAATTAATAATTCTATTTAATTAAATGAAAAAAGGATTATTTCGATAAATAATCTTTTTTTATTGCTATTTGATTTCAAGTTTTATTTCAATTGATTTATTATTCTTTTTGGATTACCTTATTTTTATTGCATTGTATATATTTCTATGATTTATAGTCAGGTAATTACCATTTTATTGTTTTAAATATATTTTCATGTATTTTGAAAAAGAATGTTCTTATCCTTGATAAAGATGATGTTTTATGGCAAAATAGTATAATAGAATTATCTATGATTTCAATTTAAATTGAAATTAAATTAAAATAGATTTGTGAGTGTAAAACTATGGTTAGTATTATTCAAATCTTTCTTGTGTTCTTAAAAATTGGGGCTTTCACTTTTGGTGGTGGTTTAGCAATGATTCCTATCATCAAGAGAGAACTTGTCTCAAGAGGATGGATTTCTGAAGAAGAGCTTGCTGATTATATCGCTGTCTCCCAAACCGCACCTGGAATGATTGCGGTAAACATTGCAACGCTTGTTGGTATGCACCTTCGAAAATGGAAAGGTGCTTTTTTTGCTGTTTTAGGAATTGTACTGCCTTCTTTAGTTGTAATTATGTTGATTGCGACTGGGTTAAAAGAATTTGCTGAAATTCCAATTGTGGTAAGTGCTTTAAAAGGAATAACTTTGGTTGTAGTCATTTTGCTTGCCTTTGCGATTTTTGATATCGGAAAAAATGCGATAAAAGACATTATTACTTTGCTATATGCTTTACTTTGTTTTAGCTTAGTTTTTTTTCTTGATGTCCCTACAACACTCGTCATTTTACTTTCGTTTGTTTTAGGTACTCTTCGCGCTTTCATTTTAGCCAAGAAAGCGAGGAAAAAATTATGATTGAACTTATTTTGCTATT
Source organism: Bacillota bacterium (assembly GCA_018818595.1). Classification (NCBI taxonomy): domain Bacteria; kingdom Bacillati; phylum Bacillota; species Bacillota bacterium. Next base: position 31,788 of record JAHIRM010000050.1, on the reverse strand, counting down.
TATCTATGTCGGTTTATTTACAATTGGTGGAGGAATGGTTGCTATTCCATTAATCCAACAAGAGGTTGTTGCAAGAGGGTGGCTCACATTAAATGAATTTATTTCAATGGTTGCGATTGCACAATCAACTCCTGGTCCAATCGGAATAAATGTTGCTACCTATGTTGGATTTGAACATTTTGGTATATTAGGAGCTATCGCTGCAACGTTTGGGTTTGTCTTACCTTCATTTTTGATTGTTTCTTCTTTGGCAAATTTATTAAGAAAACACCGTTCTTCAAGTCTTGTAATCAATTGGTTTTATTTTATAAAAGCTGGAATTATTGGACTAATTGGTTATGCGTTTGTTAAGGTCGTTTTAATTACTGTTATATCAGTTGATCCAGTCTTTAGTATCGATTGGATAGCCTTACTATTACTTCTTGTTTTAACCGTCATCTTTAAACTTCTCAAAAAACTTCCATGGCTTGTCATTGTTATTGGCGCCATTCTTGGAATGTTATTCTTATAAAACGAAATGAGGGCTATGTATGTTCATCCCATTTTCAAATTCTTATCCTTACGCTTCGAAAAGAAATGTCACCTATTCTCAAAAAGGAATGGTCGCAACAAGTCAACCTTTGGCAGCTCAAGCAGGTCTTGATATCTTAAAAAAAGGTGGAAATGCTATAGACGCTGCTATTGCCACAGCTGCTTGTCTTACAGTTACTGAACCTACTTCAAATGGCATTGGTGGAGATGCTTTTGCATTGGTTTTTGTCAAAGATAAATTATATGGATTGAATGCAAGTGGCGTTGCTCCAAACAGCATTTCCGTGGATGCAATTAAAGATAGAGGATATAATGAAATACCTCGTTTTGGCTTTATTCCGGTTACAGTGCCAGGAATTCCTTCTGCATGGAGAGAACTTTCAAAACGTTTTGGTAAACTACCTCTTCTTGAATGTTTACTTCCTGCAATTGAGTATGCTAGAAAAGGATACCCTCTTTCTCCTACATTAGCATATCACTGGAATAATGCCTTTAAATTATATGAAAAAAATTTAAAAGGCGAAGAATATGAATCGTGGTTCAAGACGTTTGCTCCGTTAGGAAGAGCACCATTTGAAGGTGAACTTTGGTTTTCAAAAGATCATGCAGATACTTTGGAAAAAATTGGAAAAACGAATGCTGACGCGTTTTATAAAGGCGAATTAGCAGATAAAATTGATGCGTTTTCTCAACAATATAATGGATTTATCAGAAAATCTGATTTAATGAATTACAATCCTTCTTGGGTTGAACCAATTTCTATTAATTATAGAGGATATAATGTTTGGGAGATTCCTCCTAACGGTCAAGGGTTAATTGCCTTACAAGCCTTAAACATTTTAAAAGGATTCACTTTCGAGGAAAAAGATACCATCAGAACCTATCATTTACAAATCGAAGCATTGAAACTCGCTTTTTCTGATGGGATGGCTTATATTACTGAACCATCTTCTATGCCATATTCTTCATCTGATTTATTAAGTGAATCTTATTCAGATTCTAGACGAAAATTAATAAATGAAAATGCTTCTTTACCAAGCAATGGAAAGCCTTATGAAAGTGGAACAGTCTATCTTGCTACTGCAGATGGAGAAGGAAATATGGTTTCCTACATTCAAAGCAATTATATGGGATTTGGTTCGGGTTTAGTTGTTCCGGGAACTGGAATTGCTTTGCAAAACCGAGGTCATAATTTCAGTATGAATAAAAGCCATCCAAACGTTATCTTGCCAGGAAAAAAACCATATCACACTATTATTCCCGGATTCTTAACCAAAGATCAAAAGGCAATTGGTCCTTTTGGAGTGATGGGTGGATTTATGCAACCACAAGGCCATGTTCAAGTTATTATGAATGCGATTGATTTTCATTTAAATCCACAGGCAACTTTAGACGCTCCACGATGGCAATGGATGGAAGGCAAGAAAATAATTGTCGAATCTCAAATGCCTTCTAATATCATTTTAGGTCTTCAAAAATTAGGACATATTGTTCAAATTGAACCACAGCTGTCTCATTTTGGAAGAGGTCAAATCATTTGGAGAAATTCAGAGACTGGTATTTTAGTTGGAGGAACAGATCCTCGAACTGACAGTTCAATTGCTTGTTGGTAAAAATAGAAAAGACGCACTAATTTCCTTGAATTTTGAAAGGAAAAAGTGCGTCTTCATAATATTTTGAACATAAATTCACTAAAGAACTACATATACTTTATCACGTTCAACGAAAGCTGGAAACGTCTTTACAACGCGATCTGATTCACTTAAATCTAAATAATTCGCTTTTACCAAATTGATGACAACCCCTGTTCTTACATCAATTTCAAGTCCATGTTCTTTGCATTGAATTATTCCTGATTCAAACCTGCCATTAAATAGCGGAAATCCTTGATGAGGACATTTATCTAGCAGAGCATACGGCAGTTCATCTACTACAAATACAATGATAGATCTCGCTTCAATTTTAATTCTGATTTTCTTTTTTTCAAGTAAATGTTTCCATTCAGTTACAAAATAGTTCATATGATTTACTCCTTACTTTAAAGAATTTTTCTGTCATTATTTATACTTGTGTTATACCTATATTATATCATTTTTTAAAAAAAATCAAAATCCAATTGTAATAATCACTATAAAATTGTAAAATATACTATACTTTATCATTATTTTATGCATTTTATTTTTAAAAATCTAGTATTTGGGGGAAATTATGAAAAAATTGTTTGTTTTATGTATGGTTATTATGACTTCATTATTACTTGTAGGATGTAATAATGAAGAGGGAATACCAGATGGAGCTGTGGTGGCTGTCTGCGTACAAGGAAATACTTTTCAATATATTTACAAAGATGATGTAGTGTATGAGTTCTATTCGGATAGCGTTTTACAAAACGATGATATGTTAGCTGTAGTTCAATCTTCTGTAGATGCAATTGGAACGGTAAGAGAATACATTGATACTACTTTTCAACCTGACGTTTGTACCTTCACAGATTACGTGGAGCCAGCTGAATAACCAAAATAAACAGATAAAAGTAGAGAGTTTTTAGACTTTCTACTTTTTTTCATAAAAAGTGTTGTTCTTCTATTCAATAACACATCTTGTATTTTTATATTCAAAAACTAATTTATTTCTTGTAGACAACGTTTGTTTCGGATACAATGTAATTAAGTAGAAAGGGTGACGGTATGAAGCACATTGAACAGTTTAATAAAGACATTAATAATTCGTCAATTAATCGATTTGCTAAATGGGAAAACTATCGAAATCAAATCGACGAGATTACTAAAAATTATTTGGTTCTTACTAAAAACATTCACGATCGTGTACTCCTTGTTGGTGCTGGAAATTGTGATGATTTAAATATAGGGTCCTTCACAAAACTCTTTAATCAAATATTTATTGCCGATATTGATGTAGAAAATGTACAATTAGGATTAAAGAAACAAAGAATTTTTGAAAAAGTTACTGGAATTTTGAAAGTAGAATTTACTGGATTTGAAAATAACAATTTTTTTAATGACCTTATATATTTAATGTCTTCTATTCAAACAAAAGAATCTATTAAATCATTTATAGACCACAAAATGAAAGATATTTCTGAGTCTTCTTTCTTAAAGGAGTATATCGGCTATTTTGATTTAATTGTTATTTCTCCCATTTATACTCAATTAATTTACAATCAAGTTTTGTCTCTTACAAATCAATTAAGAGAATCTGACATTTCAGAAAATCTTCTTAAATTCATTGAAACTTCCATGTTAGATATAATGCCTTTAATTATTGATGCTTTTAACAAGAATATTCTTTTTTTATTAAAAAAACACGCAACATTAATTGTATTATCAGATATTTTCCAAAGTGAAATTAATTCTTCATTTTACCAAAATGTTCTAACCTCTATTCAAAATCTAACAAAAATGGATCAAATGCATTCTGATTATGTTCACAATTTTGGCTATGGTTTAGGCGATTATGGTCTACTTTCTCTTAAAAAGATGATTGATTTAAAAAAGCACCATTGGTTAGTTTGGCCATTTGATGATGACAAACACATGATTGTTCAACTTGCCATCTTCAATAATGACCCCGAAAAATAATACATACTCATTGAAATATTTATCAATTATAAATAAAAGACTATTTTCCTTATAACAACTTTCTTTATTACAAAGTTATAAGAGAATCATAGTCTTTTTTTTAAAATATTCTGTAAATAATCTATTTATCAATCTTTGGCTGATCTATCGCCTTTTTCTTGTTCTTTTTTCTTTTATAAATATAGAAACCGGTAAATACTCCAATAGCTATAACGATTAAGAATGGGAAAATTGTAGCTAAAACAATAAATAATCCATCAAAAAATAGTAATAGTGCATCAAATCCATCCACAAAGGCATTTCCTAATCTGTTAAAAAAAGGAGATTTAGTAACAATAGTACTACCATAGAATTTAAGAGTTACCGTGCTGTAATCTACTAAACTATCATATTGATTCACAATTCCTTGAAGAGTTGCCAGTTCGACTTCAATGTCAGAAATTTGTTCGTTAATGATGATCATTTCAGAAAGCGTTGATTGGTCGTATAGTTCAACTAGTCTTTCTAACTGTGCTTCAAGAGATAGAATTTGATTGGAAGTATCTTGATACATTATAGAAATATCTGTCCCAATTTTCTTATATGAACGAAGCATAAATTCATCTTGAAGAGTTTGAATAAAAGCATCTAAATGATCGGTTCTAATCCGAATAACATACGAATGTAAGCTCGTTGTAATTAGTTCTTGATCAAACCATTCATCTGAATCCATTGCTGCTTTTAAAAAATCAGAAGATTCCTCTAAATCCTCAACATCAAAGGAAATATCTACTTCGTACATGATTTTGCGTTCTGGAGTTGTTTCATCTGCTAATTGAACAATACTTGATAAAGCCGAATTGGTTTCAGCTGTTTGTGAGTAAAATGCTTCAGAACAAGCAAATAGAGAAAGAATTAGAAAACTTGCAACGAAAAAATACAGTATTTTTTTAAACATTTAATCTCCTCCTATGGATGTAAAGCTTTTATAAGTTGATTCTAAAGAAAATATTATAAAATAGCTTCAACCAATATAATTAAATTATACTATTTAAAATCACTAAAGTAAATTGGATGTTCAAATAAATTTTTATTTGTTATATCGTTTTTTACTCGTTAAAAAGATTATCGTTTTATATAAACTCTTACATTTAATGATGTCTTATTACTTCAAATCTTTCCATAGAATATGATTCTTCCTTGTTGATTCCAGCTTTTTGCAAAGCAATCTGAACTTGCATGAAAGGAGTTGTGATTCCGCTTAGATTTGGTAAAAGAAGTCCTGATTTGCCTTTTGAAGAAACGATTACTCCATAACGCAAAACATCTAATTCTTCTAACGAAGAAATGGCTTCTTTTTTTCCAAGAACATCGACGCTTATGACTAATTTGGAAAGTTCGCTTGCTAATACTGGAGGAAATCGAGGATCTTGAGTTCCTGCACTGATTGCATTTTGAATAATTTCATAAGCAATACATTTCGTTGTAGGATAAATTGTACCAATACAACCTCTTAATCTATTATCCATTTTTAAAGAGACAAATACTCCTGCTTTTTCTTTTAAAAGTTCTTCTTCAAGATTTATAGGACAATCAAGTTTTTTATGAGTGTGAATATAATATTCTAGCGATTTTCTTGCTAATTTTACAAAGGAATCTTCTTTTTCTCTTAAAAGGCGCAATTTTGAGCTTTCCTGTTTTTCAAATAGCAGACCAAATTGTCTTGATTTGTCTTCTTTTAAAATTTTAAATGACGCAATAGCATACCCCACACCAAAAGGTCCTTCATAGGAGAGTAACTCGGATTCAATTGATTTTCCATCTAGCGCTCCCGCTAACATTAGAAACGATCTTAATCCACATTCTGCTGTTTTTTCTAAGAAATCCTCATCAAAAGAAAATAATTCCATAAAATCTCCATTTGATAAAGCATTGGTTACTTTTTTATCAAAGATAGGTCCTTCTTTTGCAAAGCCATAAGGGCCATCTTCTGTTAATTTATGTGAAAGGTCTCCGCTAGATATTAGAACAACTCTTTTTTTAGATTGTTGAACTGCTTCATTAATGCACATTCCAAATTGATAGTGAGTTGAATCTGATAGACCAGAAAGTGATATTCTTACTAATTTGAAGTTATTGTAATATTGATTAACAAAATAAAGTGGAACCATTGTTGCGTGATCTAATACTGTACTTTTTTCTCCTTTGGTCCCTGCCGCTATATTCTTTGAAGTCGCAAGAGATGAAATCATTTTTATCAAGGTTTCGTCATAATCAACTTCAAATTGAATTGAAGGCGCACCAAAGTCTTTAAAACTTCCTTTTGCTTTGGGTTCTGGTGAAATATGTATATAATCTGAATATAGAACAGAATGTGGCGTTGTAATGATAATCGTCTCTGGTTTTAATAAAGCGATTTTTTTGGCAATTGCCTTATAAGAATCAATCGTTTTTTGAATACGTGATTGTTCTCCCTTTCCAATTTCTGGAACAATTAAAGGGGGATGTGGAACTACAAATGCTCCAATAAGTGACATGTTTTTTCATCTCCTAACTGAAATATAAAAATTCAATTATACATTACCCAAATAGATATGATTTAATCCCGCGATTTTACCTAACGTTTTTGCCATTTCTAATGTATCTCTTGGGGTAATTGTTTTATCTAACATTTTCCAAGCCGGAAAGAATCTTGAGAGATGCCATGGAATATTCTTTCCTAGTTTCGAAGCAATAAAAAACGCGATTTTTTCAAGCTGAATTTGTTTATCATTTATTCCTGGGATAATTAACGTTGTGATTTCAAGATGAACTCCAGCTTTTTGAAAGGCAATTAAGTTATCCATTACAGTCGTTGCACTTCCTCCACAATACTTTTGATACACTTCATCATCAGGTCCCTTAAAATCCACATTTACTGCGTCTAAATACGGTAAAATCAACTCTAAGGTCTCTTTACTCATATAACCGTTTGTTACCCAAACGTTCTTTAATCCTTTTTCTTTTGCTCGTTTCATTGTGTCTAGGGCATATTCTAAAAAGATGGTTGGTTCTGAATAGGTATAAGCTATGGAAGGGCATCTAGAATCAATTGCTTTTTGTACATGTTCTTCTGGTGAAATCATCTCTCCTAATATGTAATTATATTGTTTTGAGCTTTGAGAAATGTCATAATTTTGACACCATTCGCAGTGAAAATTACATCCCACAGTCGCAAAAGAATAGATCTTTGATTTTGGCATGAAATGATATAGAGGTTTTTTTTCGATGGGGTCAATCGCTCTTGCGATTGTTTTTCCGTAATTGAGAGAAAATAATACTCCATGAATATTTTCTCTTACTCCACAAATTCCTCTTTTTCCTTCTGAAATCTTGCAGTAATGATTACATACTTTACATTGGACTTTGTCAAAATCAAGTTTTTGATAAAGAATGGCTTCTTTCAAAAATAAAACTTCCTTTTTTTATTGATTTATATATATGTTTACTGTTTTAATAAATGATTGTGATTCTATTTTACCACAATTTATACGAAGGAATCTATAACTTCAAATACATTTTAATGTAATAAAAGAAAAAGCGTCCAGTAGTAGACGCTTTTTTAAAAATTCATTTAATTCATTTTTTATAATAAAAATAGTTTTAAATGATGTGCCCTTTTTTGGGAACAATACAGATAAACTTAAATGTCTCTTTACCAATGTTTTTAAATTGATGTAACGTATTACTTGGAACAAACGCATAAGACCCAGAAGTCACAATGTTTGTTTCGCCTTGTATCATTAATTGTCCCTTTCCTTCAATAATGTAATTGATATGTGGCCAAGGATGACTATGAAGCGGTGTAACCCCTTCTTCTTTCACTTCTATTACTCTCATAACGTAATCTTCCCAACCTTCATTAGGTGAAATTAATACTTTCATAAAGGCGTTTTTTGATTCTTTTGATTTGATTTCTATTGCACTAATTTGATTTGTGTGACCTACCATTTTGGTTATCCTCCTAAAAATTGATATTTTCTTTATTGAATTGATTCAGCCTATGGTACTAAGATTGTTAGTCAAGATTTACAGCCAACTCAAAAGCTGTCTCATATATGGAAGCACCATAATCGGTAAATCCTTTATGGTAATAGCCTTTCATTAAATCATCTTCATAAAGAATGTAGAAGATAATTGGAGTATAAAGATTGTTATCAGCAAGTATCCACTCTTCTTCTACTAGTACATAAGTACACAAGGTACACTCGTAAAACAGTTCTCCTAAAAACAGATTTGAATCTTTTGCAAAAAATATGTTATTAAATAATTCGTCGTTTAGATATACTTTATAGGTTTGAACAAACCCATTGCTATACGATATCGTAAATTCAAAACTTTCTCCTTGATGAGTTTCAATAATATCTTCTAATTTTTTGTAGGTAAGTTCAAGAGGATTATCATAAATGTATGCATTTTTGTCAATACCTTTTGGGGTATGAGCGGCTAGATACACAATTTTTTCATTTTGATATTCATCTAAAGCAATACAAGTATAGAAATTAACAAAGTCCACTCTTAAAAGCACTTCATTATCTGAGATTGGCTCTTCAAAATCAATTTTAAGTTGTTCTAAAGCGGTATAAACATTACTAACTCCTAAGCCCTTTACAAACGTCAAGCTTAACTCTTCCATATACAGTTCTAATTTAGGATCTAAATCTTCTTGAGTGTATAACGGACAATAGTATGGATCACCTTTTATAATGTTTTCATATCCATCTCCAGAGCACATATCAATTAATTCTTGATTAAATTTGGTAACATCAAACCATTTTAAAAGACTATCTTTTTGACGATATACACAACCTGAGACTGTTAACTGCAAAAGCACTATCAAAATCAACGTTGTTATTTTTTTCATTTTGGCTCCTTAACAGTCTAGATTGAACGATTATAATCAATTAATAATTGTGAATTCAAGTATGTGAAAATTAGTATCCAACAAAAACATCATAGATGATTTTCGTTTCGAGTATTCCGTGGACTTTTAATAATTCCGTTATTCCTTTCACAAATCCAGGACTTCCAGAAAGGTAATATAATGCTTTATTTTGATAAATATTTATCGTATCAGTGATTAATTTTTGAGTGGGTTCAATATCGGCAGAATAAAAGACTTCTAGCTTTTTTGTGCTTTCAAGTTCACTGCTAAATGGATAAGTACTCTCTAATTCTGAATAGATTAATGTGTCAAGACGATTTTCATTTAGTCTTTTCATTGAAAGTATAATGCTTCTAATTGGAGTAATGCCAATCCCTCCAGCAATAAAAACTGCCTTTTGTGTTTCGTCATATTTAAAATCACCCATGGGTGCACGTAAAATCACTTCTTCACCTAACGCCAAATTTAAGAGTCTTTGTTTAAATTCGCTGGGAGATGAAGTGATTTTTGTAGCTATTTTTAGGAAGGGTTCTTCATTGGTAGAGGCAATACTAAACGCTCTAAATGGTTTCCCTTCCATCACTTTGTTCACGTGAGTAAATACTCCGAATTGTCCTTCAACAAATTCGAATCCTTCTGGTTTTGAAAAATCGAAACTATAATATTCTTTATCCAAATGTTCTATTTTCAAAAGTTTTATTGTATATTCTTGAGCCTTCATAACAAATCATCTCCATAAACATCAAATGATAAAACAAAGTTAGTTAGTTAAATAAAGTAAATCCTAAAAGTACTGAAAAAATGATGGCAATGTAATACACCCACGGTTTTTTTAAAAAGAATACATAAACTATAGCTCCAATTGGAACTGCTATTGAAAGGAAGTAGACAAGATGACTTATATTATTACTACTAAATTCAATCTCTTCAAACGTTCCAATCCAAATAACGATGAGAGCTGTAAACATTGCAGCCTTCACAGATGATGGCCATTTTGTACGTTCAGAAAGCAAAAATAATATGGTTAAAACAAAGGAGTATATCAGTAATAAAATCCAAGGAAGAATATTCAATCCTGTCCATCCAATTAAAAAATCAATTAATGCATACACTAAATAGACTGCTCCAAATGAAAGTAGTCCCCCTCCGATAACTATTATAACTTGAATCCAATTAGTACGATTAAATATACGGTTGTTTGTAATTTTTTGAGGAATTCCAATTTGGTCTGTCTCAATAGTTAAATCTTGTTCATTTGGATTTGCAGGTAAAGGAGTGTTATTAATTTGGTTATCAATTGGAATATATTTTAACGTCAACTCAAAAATCAAAGAATAGATAACACAAAAAAGTGTAATTCCTGTAGTAATAAATAAAAATGGTGATAAAGTATCTTCACATATTCCTCCATCAGGACAACCTAAATATGCCTTATATTTTATCCATTGATAAAATAAAATTATCATTATTATTCCGGATGGGAGAGACGGAATAAAACTAATCCATCCTTTTCTTTTCCCAGCTATAATCCTAATCCAAAAAAAGAAAAAATGGATTACCATATAAATCAGGATGATTCCTCCAGGGAGAAGACTTAATCGTCCACCCTCAAGAGAAACTTTAAACGTCCAAATAACCAAAAAAATAGCAACAAGCAAAGAACCAAATACAAATCCTTTTCTACTATGTAGCATATTTCAAAAATCCTCCTAAAGTCAGAATAAATTATGTAAAGATTGAATAATAATACTTAAATATTTGAATTTGAAAAAATAGACTAAATCATTATTACTCAAAAAACAAAAATAAATTCATATATGGTAAATCATATCATATCTTACTCTGATATAAAAGTAACTATTTTAAAAAAAAAAACATTATTTTTTGTAATTGCTATAACATTTATATCTATTATCACTGTCTTCTTAAAACGAAAAAAGGCATGCTCAAAATAGCGCATGCCTAATAAAAAATGAAATTGATTTAATAAATGTTTTAAATAGAACAAATGAAAATTTTCTCAGATATATCTTGATAATCCTCATAGATATTAAGGGCTAGAACGATTGTTAAAGCCTTATTTTTTGTTGGTACCATTGTCTATGAATTCTTGAAAATCAAAGTGCTTAACTCTCCAGTATTTTCCAAATTTAACTGCTTTTAAATCGTTGCTTTTAATATAGTTATAAATTGTTCTTTTCGTAACCTTGAGTATATCTGAAATTTGTTCGATTGTATAAAGCGTAAACTCTTCCACAAAATTCATCTCTTTCGTAATGATTTACATTAATATTTGTTGTTTACCTTAAATATTCAGTATGCATAATATGCTACATGAAAATTTAAAATCAATACAACTTCTAGTAAAATAATTGTTAATGTTTTTAAACTAATATAGCTCCTTATTTTAAATAACATAAAGAGCTATATATTTAGTTTTTTTAAAATCAATTTATTTCTTTTTATTACTTTGATTTAAGGTTTTGTAACTGTACATGCATCAAGTGTAATTGCTGTTTGAGAATAAAGACTTCCATCAATTGAGGCACTCGTTTCACAAACGATGTTTGTCATTGCAAGAAGCGTACCTTGAAAATGAGCTCCTGTTCCAATGGCTACTGTGTCAGCAACTTGCCAAACAATGTTTTCAGCTACTGCTCCGCCAGCTAATGTAATGTTTATTCCTGAAGCTTGTGTTAATGTTCCAGCAATTTGAAAGATCCAAACGTCTGTTGCACTTCCGGTTAAAGTAAGATCTGTGTTAATTAATACACTATTACTCCATTTGTATACTCCAGTGGTTAAAGTTTTTCCGCTTAAATCACCTGCGTATAATTCGTTGTAATTTGCTGCTCTTCCTGCAGCTTCAATATATGCTGTTTCCATATCTGAAATTGCTGTAGTAAGAATCGTTCCTGTTGGTGAAGTATAATCACTGGCAAAAACTTGGCCTACGACTTGAATTGAAGTTGAAAATGTAGTTGTACTATCTAAAATCAACGAAAATCCGGTAATATAAGTAGCCGCTGCTGGACTTACACCAATATCTCCTGTAACTATTGAACTAGTTGCAGTATCGATTCCTGTTTTTGCTAATAGTACAAAATCATCTGCTGTTCCTAATGAAACAGGCGCGATAGTTGATTCAAATAAGACTGTATATACATTTACTGTCAATTCGTCTTCTGTGGTAACAGTTATTGTCGTCGTTCTGTCACTTGCTTCTTCTGATTCGATATTAACTGCATCTACAATGACAACTGTAGACTCAGCTGCATATTTCACTGCTTCGACGGTAGGTGTTTCAGTCACATCTGAAGATAAAACCAAAACATAATCATTTGTTGATGGACTAAATCCCATTACGGTTGTTCCATCAATACTAAGATCGGTCAATGTTGCATTCAAAATGACTGGTTCTTCAGTTGTTGTAGTCGTGGCGTTTGTGCTCGTAGTAGTAGTGGTTGTTGCAGAAGTTGATATCGCTGACGTTGTTGTTGTCGTTGTGTTGCATGCAACAAGTGTCAATCCTATTCCTGCAAATAGCATAAGTGATATTACTTTTAATGCGATAAAAATTTTATTATTATTCATATAGTTGTTCTCCATTCGTGATACTCGTGTCTGATTTGATCCTAGCTAATTTCATTATACGCCTTTATTTTCATATTGTCAACATTATTTTCATATACGGTATTGCATTTTACTTCATTTTGCGTTATATTATATTTACAAACTATATTTTCATATATTTTCGCACATTAGTTAAGGCTAGATTCCAGCATTAAAACGTATAAGATTACATTTAAGGGTATCTTCTTAAAAAATAAAGGATTATTGAAAGTGTATAGTTTATAAGCATTCATCTTTAAATATCAATAGAAAAAGTTTTTCGTTTTATAATGTTATATTTAGAAATGTTTGATTTTTGAGAGGAGGTGTACTATATGTATTTACTATTATGGATATTATTTGGAGCAATCGTTGGATGGATTGCAAGCATTCTAAGTCGAAATAACAGAAGAATTGGGTTGCTCGCTAATATTGTTGTTGGTTTGCTTGGGTCAGTAATTGGAGGAGGAATTGCTTATTCTTTAGATCTCGCTACAATTTCAACATTTAGTTTTTGGGGCTTTTGTTTCGCAGTTTTAGGAGCTGTCTTATTACTTTGGGTGATTAATTTTTTCAGTGGTAGAAGACGTTATTAAGTTATAGATTCATAGAATTATAGATATTTTATCTTAAGGAGAAAAAATAATGAAAAAAAATACAGAGAGTTTGTTTTCTTTTATCATAACGTTTATAGGAATTGCGGTTGCCGTAATGATTTTCTTTCCGGCTTTGTCTTTTCAAAATTCAGATTCATCTTTTTTAGGCTATGAAGTAGTATTTGGTACTGAGTTCTTCTATTTAGATTCTTTACAAATCGTTTGGAGCTTTTGGGGAGTATTAGCATATCTATTACCTTTAATCGCGAGTCTTGTTATGTTATATTTTAAGAAAAGTTCAATTATTTCTTTACTATTGTTCACAGTAGGTGCTGTTTTATTATTTACGTTACCTTTATATACAACAACTACTGTTACTATATTGAGTATCGTTACAGAAATTGAATTTGATTGGATTCTTTCCTATGGCTTGATCATTGCAGGAATTTTATCATCAATGGGAGCATTCTTATGTTTATACAGACTCACCTATAAAAAGTAATGAAATAAAGTTTTACTATCATAGATGTATATGAATTATTTATATAAAAAAAGTCGGTTTTTTAACCGGCTTTTTTTGTTTTAAATAATAATATCTTTGTTTGTATTAATTTTAATTAGCTAAATACATGAAATTCAATTAGCAAGGATAAAATAACATACCCTACTATAGACCATTTCAATAATGCAACTTTCGTCTTAAATTTACTAAAAAACGTAAGAATAATTAATGCTGCTAATTCAACGTATATAATAAGACCTGCAATTCCTTTAAAAATGCTTTCTAAGAAATTTAGAAAATCAGCGCCTGCAATAACGCCTGCAAGACCATTAAATACTTGTATCAATAGTATTGCAGTTAAAATTACAAATGCAGATAATTTTCCTAATGTATTGTTTTTGAAATACGCAAAGTACATTACAATTAATGCAAATACTGCGACAACGACTTGAGCAATGGATAATAACATAATTTCACTCTCCTTTTCTAATATCATAATAAATATTGATTTTAATTACGTAAATACGTTCAATTATTATTTAATAAAAATCGAAAACACTTTATTCCTAATGCTTCTCTTGCTGACTCATTATACCACAAAAACACAGTTCATGTTCAATTTCTCATGCCTTCATCCTTTTAAAGATGTGCATTCCATTTCACTCTTTGTGAATATTTGTATTGCAAATAGCTTTGTTATGCTATGCATAATTTTTGATGCAATTACTTATTAAATTTCTTATGTGAGTATTATATATTTCTGCTAATTATTTTATTTATTTTATTATAAAGAACGAAAATCATCAATAAATGTTATATCAAAACCTCAAGCAACCATTAAAATAAAAAAGAAAACCTCTTTGTTAAAAATGTTTTCTTTTTTCTAATAATTTCAGCTTATTTTAAAAATGTTTCCTACACTTAACATTTTTTTATTTCTTATTTGATTTTAAGGCTTGTGCTCTTACTTTTCCTTCTTTATTCATGATATTTACTTTTCCAACTGTCTTACCTGCCAAGAATTTCGCTCTCTCAACTGCTTCTGCTTGAGTATCAAAAGCATCAGATTGTTTTACAGAACCGTGTCTTCTTACAACCCATTTATTTGTTGTTTCATCTAAAAAGACAGTATAATTACTCATCAGTGCCATTCTCAAAACCTCCTTCCTATATTTATTATTTAATAGATATAGAATTCTTATGATTTTGTAAAAGATCAATAAATGTGTACACCAGTATGCAAAGAATACTATCTGAATTATTTTTCTCTCTAAAACTCCAATCAATATCGTTTTTTTTGGTTTCTTTTCCTAAAATTAAAATTTAAATAATATCAATCACGATTATACGACTTAGTAATTATTAAATCTGATTTAATTTATAAAATTAAATTCCATTATTTTCACAATATAATTATACCACATATTCATTCACAAGTCGCAATAATTCCGTTTTATGGTGATTCTCTTAATTATCAGTATTAGATTAGCCAAATTATCAACAACCATCGTAGGGAGCTAATTAGGTTGCTCTAAATCTGTCTGCTTTCTATATCTCTACTTCCAAAATAAAATGTCCAAACGCTTCCGCGTTAGGACAAGTTTTGCTACTTGGCAGTAGCAGTTTTAATTCACGACTCGCTTGGGGGCAAGCCTATTCATCATAGTACTTTAAATGTAACACATTGTCAAACATTATTCTTTGCTTTTTAAACAAATCTTGTTTGACTGATTAAGTTTATCCTATTTAGATAAATGCAAAACAAATATTAATCTATAAATCTGTTCCCATAGAAATACATTTCCTATTTATGATATAATACAATTAACAAATCAAAATTCGTCTTAATGTGATTTGAAGGAGGCCCTCATGATTACCAAGAAAGTTTTTAATGATTTAGCAATATTTATGATTGGATTTGGCGTTGTAATTGGCGTGATTTTTCCTTTTTTTGTTTTAATAACAGGAACACCATCAGAGTACATTTTAACTCCACTCTTTTTTGTTTTATGTATCATTGCGGGAATTTTAGTTGGTTTCTTTAATATTTTCCTCTCAAGAAAAATAGTTGGAAAAAGAATCATAAAACTTTCACAACATATGAAACAAGTTGAGACAAGAATAATGCAAAGAAAAGATTCTGCTAATATTAATTATTGTTTAGATGAAGATTGCTTCTTGCCAATCGATTCTGAAGATGAATTTGGCGAAAGTGCAAAATCATTTAATTCTTTAGTTTCATCTTTATCAAAAGAATTTCAATCATCAGAAAAAGCCAAATCTTTTACTGAAATGTTATCAACTCACCTTGATTTGAATAAGCTTGGAGAAGAATCTCTTCAACATTTAATGCTTGATTTGAATGCAAATGGCGGAGCCATCTTAATTGAAAAGGAAGGGGAACTTGAAATTCTTTATTCTTCTGGAATTTTATATCCTGAAAAACTTCTTAAAAGTGACCTAGTATGGAATAGTTTAAAACATTCAGGAAAAATTTTAATTGATATTCCTGAAGATCTGGAGTTAAATGGATTACTTGTTGATTTTCGTCCAAAAACTGTTCTTTTGGAACCGATTCTCTATAAAGAGGTTACACTTGGTTTGGTCATCTTAGCCGGTACTTCTACGTTTACTGATTATCATCAAAAAATGCTTAATTTATTCGTTAAGAGTATGTCTTTAGCCTTTAAGAATTCAATTACATACAGTCAACTTCAAAAACTTGCCGCAAACGATCCATTGACTGGTATCTTAAACAGACGCTTTGGCATGCAAAGATTTAAAGAAGAATTTGTAAGATCAATTCGTTATGATATGCCTATAGGAATTTTAATGTTTGACATAGATCATTTTAAAGTTGTCAATGATACGTATGGACACATCGTAGGCGATAAAGTATTAAAAGAAATTGCTAAAACCGTTAAAAGTTCAGTCAGAGAAGGCGATGTCTTCTTTCGATATGGTGGAGAAGAATTTATCATTGTTTTATCAGGAGCTTCAAAAGAGGATTTAATGAAATCAGCTGAACAAATACGTCATATTGTTGAAGATATGGAAATTAAACATAATTCTCAATCTATCAAAGTAACAATTAGTATTGGTGGAACTTCCTATCCAGAACATGAAGAGGTCAATATTGAATCCTTAATTGCTTTTGCGGACTCTAGAATGTATGAAGCAAAAACCGCAGGAAGAAATATGTCTATTATTGATTAATATTTCAGTAACATTTTGATAGTAAAAAGGGTATCAAGTTCAAACTTGATACCCTTTTTCTCATTAATTTATTCTATAGTAACGCAACACAAACACCTAAAACCATTCTATTGACAGAGTATCTTCAATACTTAGGCTTTTACTATACCATTTCTTTTCTTATACCAAATGAATAGTCCTATTGCGGTCAAAATATTTACTCCAACCCAAACCCAGTAACCTGGTTGTGGGACAAATGCTAAGAATAACACAGGAAATAACGGTACTGCGGTATTGCTAATCGTATGCATAATCCATGGCACAACCATTTTTTTCCCACTTACATTATAAATGATTCCAATAATAACAGAAAAGCTTATGGTGAATAGAAGGAATGCAAAAAACGAATAATATTCATGTCCTTCTCCTGGCATAAACCATAAGGGTAAATGCCAAAGTCCCCACATAAAGCCTAATATGACACTTCCTTTTAAAACGCCAAAACGATTTTGAAGTGGATCTTGAACATATCCTCTCCAGCCAAATTCTTCTTGTCCTCCACCTAGGATTGCAATAAAAAGTATGTAAGGTAATATCAATACAATTACTGGTACATTTAACCCTTCAGGAAATAAGTTGTTTGGTAATGAATCAATTCCAGTAAAATTGGTAAAATAATGAGCAAACAGTGTCACTCCTAATGGAATTAAGACTGCTAACACGTAGTAAATGGGTTTTATTCGGAAATTTAATTTTTCTTTGAAAAACTGTTTAATGGCTTTCCATTTTCCCTTTTTGTAAAGTAAAATCATCGCAGAAATCATAGGACTAAATGCTCCAATCATTATCGCTGGCATCATTAAGCTTTGCAAGAGGTCTGTCATTTCATAAAGCCCAATTCCAGATAAAACAAATGGAGCCCAAGCAATCCATGAAATCAAAAATGTAATACTGAAATACTTTATAATGTTACTTGATTCATTCTTCATAATAATTCTCCAATTCATATATATTTATTTATAATCTGTTTAAGTCTTATCTACTTTTATAGTTCAATTTTTGCCTTTGATTGATAAAACTGTTTATATAATAAATCTGCAATGGATCCTTCTCTAATTCTTCCTATTACATCATGCAAATCATACCAAGCTGCATTATCTATTTCTTCTTTATCAATTAAAAAATCACTTTGACTAGTTTTGGCATGAAATCCAACCATCAATACATTGTTTGTATCATAATGGTAACTATTCAAATAACTACAAGACAATACATCAATTCCTACTTCTTCTTTAATTTCTCTTATTACACACTCTTCTAGTGTTTCATTTGGTTTTACAAACCCAGCTATTAACACTTTGTATTTTCCTTCTTTATTTTGATTTGTTAAGCAAACTTCGCTTTTATCATTTGTTAAGATTGCTATTATGGCAATATCAATTCTTGGAAAATAGAGTTTATGACACTCTTTACAAAAAGGAAT
This sequence comes from Bacillota bacterium, assembly GCA_018818595.1. NCBI lineage: Bacteria > Bacillati > Bacillota > Bacillota bacterium. The sequence goes on along the minus strand of JAHIRM010000050.1, from coordinate 13,367 downwards.
TTCCCCTTCATTATGAATGTTTTTTAATTCTAATTTCTTTCCACAAAGGCTACAATACATCATTCTCATCCTCTTTTGTTTTTATTTGATCATAAGTTTTTTGAAATTTATTTTGCTACTGTTTAATAATTGCATAGTATTTTAAAAAATGAATACATTATTGTAAGTATATGCTGTAGATAGAAATTTATTGTAAATAATATTTTGCTTGAGCTTTCCACATTTTAGAATATAATCCACTATTTTGAATCAAAATATTATGATGTCCTTGTTCAATAATTTCTCCTTGATCCATCACGATTACTTCATCACAAAATTTACAACTACTCATTCGATGAGAGATAAATAAGGCTGTTTTATTTTTAACAAGTTCATTGAATTTTTCATAAACCTCTGCTTCTGATTTTGGATCTAAAGCCGCTGTAGGTTCATCTAGTATAACAATAGGTGAATCTTTGTATAAAGCTCTTGATATAGCAATTTTTTGGGCTTCACCTCCCGAAATTTCAACACCATCTTCTTTAGACCTCTGATAGATTTCCGTATCAATCTGTTTGTGCATTTTGTTTACTCTATCCATCATTCCTGTTTTTTCAAGCGTTTCTTTTACTTTATTTACATCCCCATCAAGTCCAGATGAAATATTATCCTTAATACTATATGAAAATAATTTAAAGTCTTGAAAAACAACTGAGAATAGTTTGTAACAGACTTCTTTATTGTAAGATTGAATCGGTATATCGTTTATAAGTATTTCTCCTTCAGTAGGTTCATAGAGTCTACATAGTAGTTTGACAAGTGTTGTTTTCCCGGCGCCGTTTAATCCAACAATTGCTAGTTTGGTTCCAGAATCTATTTTGAGATTAATGTGTTTAAGAACATAATCGTTTGTATTAGGATATTTAAATGATACATCTGAAAATGTAATTGACAGTTTGTCCGTATCAATCTTGTCAATCATTCCATATTCTTTTCTTGATTTTAAATTTAAGTATGTAAAATAGTTTTCTAAATAATTATTGAATAGATGCAATTTTGAATATCGTTCAACAATCGTCGTTATTGCTTGTGATAAAAGAATGATTGCAGCAACATATGCAACTACATTACCTACACTGATCAACCCATACATCGCTTTAAGTCCAACAAATAAATAGGCAATTAATGATAAGACTTTATTACTTGAAATTGAAATTGCCATCATTTTTGATTTAAATATAGAGAATTCTCTCCATCTAATATCTGCACTATCTCTTACTTCTTTCATTTTTTTTAAAAACATATCTTGTAATTGATAAAGCCTTATATCTTTTCCATATTTATAGTTAGAACAAATTTGACCGAAATAACCAAGCTTACGATTCCCTTCTATATTAAACATCATGATGTCATATGATTTTTCATTGTTTTTATTCATTACGTGTTTTGATATTGCGGTTGGAATGATTAAAGCCAATAAGATGACAACAATACTCCAAGGACTGTTTAAAACTTGTACGACAATTGAGGTATTTGTTGTTTGTTTAACCGTTAAAAGTCCTAGCAATAATACGCCTCCATATATAACACTTAGAATGGACGATAAAATTCCACTTAAGACATACTCACAGTAGTATTTAGGCCCTCCATTACCATTACATCCTTCTTCTGCCATTTCAATCATTTTCATTGTTTCATTGTCTTCTACTAAGGCATAATCCAACTCAAATGTTTTATTTGCTATTTTGCTATCTAAGTTGTAAGTCAATTCCACAGAATACACTCGATTATAATAATCTAAAATGTTTCCTAAAATACCAAGGAAAAGATTGACTCCAATCATCAAATAGACATATATTAGTAATTCATCTTTAGGTAATGCCTCAACAATTCCATCAATGATTAAATACGTAAAGAATATTGCCACATAAGGAAATATCGATAAGACAATTGCTTGAAGAATAAACACGTAAAAGAATCCTTTTGATGAAGACTTAATTACTTTTAAAACATTGATACTTTTCTTCAAATTATCTTTTAAACTAATTGTCTTCACAATTCCCACCGTCCTTATAGTATTGTGCTTGAGTGTCAAAAATACTTTTGTATTCTTTCGATAAATTCATTAATTCTTGATGAGTACCTTTTTCAATGATTTTCCCATGATCAAGCAATAGAATCCAATCACAGAATTTTGTCGAAGATAAACGATGAGAAATGAAGATTGACGTGGTATTTTTAACAAGTTCCTTGTATTTAAGATACATTTCTTCTTCTGCAATAGGATCTAAAGCAGCTGTAGGCTCATCCAGTATTAAGAGTGGTGCTTTCTTATATAAGGATCTCGCTAACATCATTTTTTGTGTTTCACCACCACTTAATCTAACTCCTGATTTATCAAACATCTGTGTAATATTTGTTTTTTCTTTCTTTTCAAGTGATGTAATTTTTTCTTTTAAACCAGCTTTTTCGATTGCATCCCACAGTTTTTCACTATCTACTTCTTCACTGTCCTTACAAGTAATGTTATTCTCAATTGTAAAAGATAATGGCTCTGAATCTTGAAAAACAACGGATAATAAAGACATGTACTCTGCAATATTAAAGTCTTTAATGTCATATCCCCCCACTCGTATCACTCCACTATCGGGTCGGTATAAACCACATAATAGTTTAATTATCGTAGTTTTACCCGCTCCATTATTGCCTACTAAAGCCACTTTTTCTTCCGGATTTATTTTAAAAGACAAATTATCAATCACTGGAGTGTCAGAATTTGGATAAGAAAACGTAACATTTTCAAATTCAATCGATAAAGGCAACTTAAGGTCACTAATCCTTATTTTTCCTATTTTGTCATATTCATTTTCAACAGTAATACAGTCTCGATAATCATTCACTTTGATATTACTACTTCTTAATTCATTCAATGCTCTTGTGAATCCATTTAACCACATAGAAAAACCAGTAACAATACCGATAAAGAAAGTGAAAGTAGTAAGACTTATTTCATGATTCACTACTAATCCAAGTAGCAGTATGTAACCAGCAAAATCTCTTATGAATAAAAAGATTGTATTTGATACATTTGCAAAAAAGAACTTTTTTTCAATATCTTCTGTAATCATTCTTCTGCTCTTTGTTAACCGGACAAACAGTTTATCAAACCATTCACCAATCTTGTATATTCGAATATCTTTACCATAATTTGGATTCGTTGAATCCTTTGATAGATAATATTTTTCTCTAAATTCATCATTTAACTTTGTGTTCATTTTGCTTAAATGTAGATTAGCCCTTTTTGTTAATAAATAGTTAATAATCGTCATGAATACAAGTATCAAAAGCACAATTGGAACATACAAAGCAATTAATACTCCATAAACGATGATTCCAACAGCATTGATAAATAACAAAGGAGTTTGTCTTAGTAACATCTCGATACCAAAATAGTTACTATTAATAGCTTCATACGCTTTTGATATGATATTTCTTCTGTCTTTCGTTTCAACATTAATATAGTCCGTCTTTAATTGATGTTCAGATAATCTAAGCGTAAAAGTAGATACTCTAGCAAAAGTATTCTCAAACGTATATCTTGTTAAAGACCAAAACCTCAATGTTTCTAAAAGATATGTTGCAATAATGATACACAATATAATTAGCACATAATCTCCGACAACAATATTATTAGTTAATGAATAAACTAAAATAGTTGTTATGACAATCGTTAAGAATGGAACTAAAAGCTCAGTAAAAAAATTTACTAGTAAAAACCATTTTACCTTAGGGTATTTTTTAATTGATTCGCTATAAACATAACTCATATTTCCTAGTAAAGAATGTTTCATTTCATTTCCTCATTTCCTCATAAAATAATTTTTGATCAAAAAATACTAATTTTTAAAAAAGCATGGGCATATTCCCTCATTCAACGCACGGTAGTGTGTGTTGAATGGTTCCTACATATACACTATACCATTTAATTTTAAAATGAGCAAGTTTTTTTTAATAAAAAATATATTTTATAGAAAAAAATTGGAAAGCAGCTTGAAGAACATTTATATTATAATTACTTTCTAAGTCAAACCCTGATTTATTCGTTGGAAGATTTCAAGTATAAAGCAAATTAATTCTTCTCTCAATGTTTTTTTAAAACCAAAAACCGAGGTTATATATGTAGTGTATTAAATACTACAAAAACCTCGGTTATAAGTATTATTTTGGCAAAGCTTTGCCAACATGAATTTATGCGCAATCATTTTGAGTGCTTAATGAGAGGCGGTAGAAACTGTTATATTTAAATAGTAACAACTTATGTAAATAACAGATTTTAAAACAATTACCTTATCTCAGTTTAATATATCATATAGTATTGTTGATATATTTATCAATAACTCTTTTCAATATATCTGCAGATTTAAAGATTATTAAATTGCATCCTTGTTCTTCTACGCGATAATGTTCTAACAAGTAATTACATTCTAAATTGTCATAGTTTTTTCTAAACTCTTCTTTAAACTCATTAATACTTATTTCAAGCAGGTTCTTGTTATCAAACGTTTTTCCTTTAAACAATATTCCGAGCACACAAACTGCTCCACTGACGATACCACATAAGTGTTTTTCAAATATTCCGCCACCAAATCCTGATGCCATTCTTAATCCGTTTTCTGATAATCTTAAGTTATAGTATTCATTTGCAGCGAAAACGATTGATTCAGAGCAGTTTAAGCTGTATAAATCTTTGTTGCGATATTTTTTAATTAAAGTATCCATTTTTTCTCCTTAATAGTAATTGATATGTGCAAAAACCTTTTTAGCAAATTTAATTACAATTGAACCTTCTTTTATTCTAATTCAATTTTGCAATTATTGCTAGATATTTTTGTGGTTTTTTAGTTAAAATGGAGACTTTTAATAATAAGGCTTTCTAGCGATTAGTCTACATAGTATTTTGCTTGTGCAGACCACATATTAAAATAGAGACCTTCATTGCTACTTAATAATTGATCATGAGTTCCTGACTGAATAATTTCACCTTTGTCAAAAACGATTATTGTGTCACAAAATTTACAAGAAGACATTCTGTGGGAGATATAGATTGCTGTTTTATTTTCAACCAATGTGTCAAACTTTGTATAGATCTCATATTCTGAGATTGGATCTAATGCTGAAGTTGGTTCATCAAGTATTACGAAAGGTGAATCTTTATATAATGCTCTGGCAATCGCTATTTTTTGTGCTTCTCCACCAGAAATTTCCACACCTTGTTCACCATAGTTTGAGTATAAGTATGTATCCATACCATTCGGTAAATTATCTATACGTTCACGCAACCCAGCTTGGTATAAATATTGGGTAATTTGTTCATTGTTTCCATCTAGTCCACATTTGATATTTTCTTTTATGGTTGTTGAGAATAATTTGAAATCTTGGAAGACAACAGACATCAAGTCGATATATTCTTTATGGTCATACTTTTTAATATCAATTCCATTTAGTAAGATTTCTCCTTCTGTTGGATCGTATAACCTACATAATAATTTTATAAAGGTTGTTTTTCCGGCTCCATTCGGTCCAACAATAGCTAATTTTTTCCCCGTTTCAAGTTTCCATGAAACATTGTTTAATATGATATCGTCATTATTCGGATAATGAAATGTAACATTTTTAAATTCAAATTCATAATTCCCATCGTCACGTTTTTCAATTGGCAATGTTCCTTTATACAACTTTGTCGTTGTATCTAAGTATTGTTTATAAAGAGCTAAGTACTTCGTTTGTGTTGATGCAGAAGAGACATTACCAACAATTTGAACTATTGCAGTACTAAATGCCGTTACTGCACTAACAAGCAACAAAACATTTCCTACAGATATGAGTCCTAATAATGCTTTAATTCCTATGACTGCATATGCCGTATATAATACAATATTATTCAATACTCCACCTTGTGCAGTCATTCTTCCAGCTTTTACTGCGATGTTCCCATAGGATTTACCAAATCTAAAACATGTATCCTGGATTTTATTAGCTAGTAATGCATCTATATGAAACAATCTAACATCTTTACTTATCTTATAATCCATTGAGGAATCACGTAAATATAGAAATAACCGATTTACAGTAATGTTCTCTTCGTATATATCATAGTGTAACTTATTAATTTTTTTGATAATTTTAAAATTCAGCAACATTGAAATAATAATTAATATTATTATCCCCACCCCTATGAGTGGACTATTAAATATTTTTGTGATAGTATCCGGATTATTTAAATCTACACTGATAAATAAAGCTACAATTAAAGTAAGTGAATATATAAAGGATATGATATTCTCAATTGATGATCCTAATATATTTATAAATGTTCCGATTCCTCCTGAAAATAATACACCTTGATTTGCTCTTGAGATTTTATCTTTAATTTCTTGCGACTCTAATTGTTCGAAATCCAAGTTTAACGTCTTTCTTGAAATTTCACTATTTAACTTTAGACTAATAAGATTTGTTTTTTGTTCACAAAAGAAATTTAAAATTGTTCTAGATATTAAGAGTAGAGCGCTTATTATAATCATTTGATAAACAAGAGACATGATCGATGATTTTTCTAATCCATCAATGAATCCATCAAGAATTAGGGCGCTATAGATTAATCCAACAAAAGGAAATGATGCTGTGACCAAAGATTTGAGAATAATAAGCGGAAAATATAATTTATCAGATTTGTTTGATATTTTTATGACATCAACAATGTCCTTAAATACTTTGAGTTTCGATTTCATCTTCAAATTCCTCCTTCTTATTTTCTTTGTAATACTGACTTTGAATTTCAAACATCTCGAAGTATTTCCCGTTCTTTTTCATCAACTCTTTATGACTTCCTGTTTCCAAAATGGCTCCATCTTCTAAATATATAATTTTATTACAAAATTGAGTAGATGCTAGTCTATGTGAAATAAATAGCGAAGTTTTATTCTTTGTTAGTGAATTGTATTTTAAGTATAGTGATTGTTCTGCCAGTGGATCGAGTGCTGCGGTAGGTTCATCTAAGACTAGAATTGGTGAATCTTTGTATAACGCCCTTGCTAACATTAACTTCTGTAATTCCCCGCCCGACAACATGATTCCTTTATCATCAACTACTTGTGTCAAATTAGTATATTCTTTCTTTTGGAGTGATGCTACTTTTTCTGCTAATCCAGATTGTTTTAATGCAATCCTAACTTTTTCATAATCTGTATCTTCTTCTATTCTTCCTGATATATTTTGAGCAATTGTAAATGGCAATGTATTAATATCTTGGAATATAACCCCAAATAAATTGTAGTATTCATACCTATTAAACGAATCAATCGGAAGGCCATTGATTAGTATCTCTCCTTTAGTTGGATTATATAAACCAGTTAATAGTTTTACAAGTGTTGTTTTACCAGCTCCGTTTACACCTACGAGCGCAATCTTTTCTCCTGGTTCAATTCTAAGGTTAAGGTTGTCAATGGTTGGTTTTTCAGCGTTTGGATAAGTAAATGAAACATCTTTAAATTCAATTGATAGTTTTTTATTTAATAATGGTTTAACATCTTCTCCTTCATTCAAATTAATGCAATCATCCATATTCATATAATCTCTGAAACTGTCTATTCTAATGCTTGCTTCTTTTAATCTGCCGTAACTTTCAGACAGTTGATTTAACCAAACAGAGAATCCAATTACAATCCCAATCATAAAAGTGAATTCAGCCACATTAATCGTGCCTTCTATTACCATTGTTACTAATATTGTATATGCAATCAAGTTTCTAATGATAGAAAATATGGAATCAGATAAATTAGCAAAAGAATAACGAAGTTTTTGTTTTATTGTTGTAGAGGAGAATTTTTTTGTAAATAATTTGATTCCTTTATAGAACCATTCCTCAAGTTTATAAATTCTAATATCTTTTGCGTTAGATAATTTATTTGCTTCATCTTGATAATATTTCAGTTTCGTTCGATAGATGTTAAGCTCATTTTGCGTTCGTTTTTCATAATTACGTGCATAGGCATTTAATAATAAATTCATGATAGCCATACCGATCAACACTAATACTATTGTAAAATTAATTGTTAAAACATATGAACTATACAATAATATACCCACAATACTTGTAATGAAAACAGGAAAAACTTGTAATAAAAGTTCAACCCCTACACTGTTCGCTTCTATGGAACCTACCGCTTTCATTAATTTCTCACGGCCTTTTTCAAATTCAATGTTTTCATATCCAGTACCCATAGCTTTATTACTTAATATCTCGAAAAAAGCATTCATTCTAATGAATACCTTATCAAAAAATAGGATGTGAGAAAAGTATGAATATGCATAGTGAACAATGGCATAAGCCAGTACAATAAGCCCAACAATTAAGGCAAAACTGCTAATTTCATATTGATTAATAATCAAATAAACAACTACTGTAGGAATGAATGTTGCGAAAATCGGAATCAATAATTTAAGTAAAAGATTAAATACTAATCTGTATTTATATTTTTTATTAAATTTATTTGCTTGTGAATACACATAGATTGCATTTTTAAAAATGTTATTACTTTTCATTTGTTTTCCTCCTAATAACTTACAACTCCACTATATAACAAAAACGCAAATCGTAAAAAAAAGTGCACGAAATGTAATATTTCGAACACCAGTGGCTATTTATAATGGTAATAACACTTCTGAAACAAATACCTTTGGTTCATTTTGGCGATTGATATATCCACCATATTTATCAACAATATTATTGATTCTTTTCAAGCCATGTCCGTGATTGCCTCGTTTTGTTGAGATATATTCATCATCTAATTTCCTGATCATTTCGCTTGTTGAATTCGTGACAGAAATATAAAGTTGCTGTTTAAATATTCCAATATAGAGTCTAATGAATTTTGGACTTTTATCTGTAATCTTTTGACAAGCTTCTACTGCATTGTCTATAAGATTTCCGATTAATACACATAAATCAATATCGGAAATCGTGAGTTTCTTTGGAACGATTGCTTTGTAGTTAATTTCAATATTGTTTTTGTTTGCCAAGGATAGTTTAGAATTAAGAATTGCATCAAGATTAATATTCCCAGATTCAACCATTTGGTTTACGTTATCTAAATCAATTTCCAATTCATTTAGATATTGATTTGCTTCTTGTATTTGACCCATCATAATATGAGCTTTTAGTTTTTGAAGGTGATTATGATAATCGTGTCTCCAACTTCGCATCGTAACATATATGTTTTGAACTTCTTCTACTTGTTTATCTAAGATTTTATTTTGGTATTCTGTTGCGGCTTCCTCATATGATTTTCTCATAAAAATCTGATTGTTTTCTGCTAATAAAAAAATCGTTGAAATCAGAAAACTAAAGTAGATCGAAGTGTCTGGATATTGATAACTAAGAAATAAGAGTAACCCAATTGATATGATATGAAGAATTAGAAAAATTACTGTGACTTTATGATCGATTCGCAACAAGAAAAAAATGATTAGTGTATCAATCACAAGAATTGTCACTAGATTTTTAGATAGTGGCAAGAAACTTTTCAAAACAAAAAAACCTATCACTGTAATCAAAGCGATAAAAGATCCTATCATTATAGAATTGAGTTTAGGGTGTTTTTTAAACAGAAACATTCCATACATAATCACTATAAAAATCGGAATGAATATCAAATATTCCATTACACACCTTTTCCTTTATAATAGTTTATGAATTTCTCATTTACTGCTTTATAGGATTGCCTGCTTAAAGGCACTGTTATATGATTGATGAGTTGACATTCATTCTTTGTAATCTTTTCAATATATTTTACATTCACAACATAAGATCGATGCGTTCTTATAAATTCAGATTCAGATAACTCAAGGCATAATTCGCTTATATTATATTTATAATCATATTCTAAGTTTTCTAAATGAAATACAACATAGTGTCCCATTGATTCAAAATAGATAATATCATCATACTTGATTTTTTTCATTTCTCCAGATACGGATATAATTAAATATTTATGTTCTTTCTCTTTATATGTGTTCGCATAATCTAATAGTTCATAGATTTTATTCTCTTTAACTGGTTTTAATATATACCTAAAAGCTTGAACTTCATAACCTTCAAATACATAATCAGCCATTCCCGATATGAAAGCGATTATTACATTTTGATCGGTTTGTCTAATTTTTTTTGCAAGTTCAATTCCATTGATTTTACCCATTTGAATATCTAAAATAATCATATCAAAAGGATATGTTGCATTATTTTCAAACAACATTTCTTCCGCACTGAGATAAAAACTCAGTTCTGTGTGGACATTATGTTTACTAGACCACTTGCCTATTAGCACATTTAAATATTCAAGTTGTATTGAGTCATCATCGACTAAGCATATACGCATATATTTATCTCCTATCATTTAAGAATATGATTAGTTAGAAATACAAATTATTTTTATATATAGTATACCATACATAATTACATATAACCACACCCCACATAACAGGTTTGAAGAAAAAAATACCTTAATCAGATTTGATAAAAAAATGGATCTTCTTTAAGAATAAAGTTCTCTAAATTTCTTCTGTATTTTCATTGATAGGAAAACCATTCAAAGGACTTTTTTTGTGATACCAATCGCATGCTTTACAATCATCTATGGTAGTGCTTGACATAACAATTTTAATTACAACTTGTAATTTTTATATATGTCAAAACAGGTACCCACTGTTTAATCTTAATACTAATCCAAGCCATTCATTTTCTTCTTTTAACTTTTCATTGTGAAAATTAAGGACATCTTTCGAAGATACATCATTACTCATCTTTTTCTCATATAATATTTTATTATGGTCTTCTTTACAAGCAACCGCTAGTTTAATTAATGGAGATAATGGCTTGAATAAAGATGATACACGTACAAAATTTTTTGGTTTAAAAATATAACTTGTTTTTTAAATATTCTAATGATACTATAAATGAAGGTGATTACCTATGCAAATAAAGAAACCATATATTATTAAAGGAGAACATAATTAATGATTTCAGCATCCTATGTAAAGATTACAAAAAACGATTTAACATCAAATCATATTCACTATAAAACAGATGACGCAACGAAATTAGTAGTACTCTTCCCCGGTGGAGGAAATTCATGTGATCGACCTGTTTTAACCTTTTTAAGAAAATATTATTTAGATCATCAAACTGACGTTTTATGCATCTCATACTCTAATATTTATTTACAAGATGATAAAGATGAAGTGATAATCGGAAAAATAACATGTGCACTTAATGAAGCAATCCTAAAGGTTAATGAGTTTAAAATTTATGAGAAAACTTATTATATTTGTGAAAGTTTTGGAAATATCGTTTCAAACGCAATTAAAATGGAATATCCAAACATGGTTGCTAAAAGCGCGTATATTTCTCCAACAATAGATGGCTTAGAATATATCTCTAAATACCCAGGATTAATTATTACTAGTACAAAAGATGAATACTTAGATGAACCAACCATTAAAGAACTAAAATCAAGACCGAAAGATAACTTGCTTATTATTGAAAATGCAGGACATTCATTAATGGTTGATGACGTCTTTGAATCCATTGATATCGTTAAAGTGGCAGTAAAACGCATTATTGATTATTTGAGATAATAATAAATATAAATATATATAAAGCACCATCAATTTAAAATTGATGGTGCTTTATTAATATTTGAACAGTTAATTCAATTGCGATTTCTAACGTAGGTTGTATAAATGTTTGTTTATTATTTTTTCTTTCTTAAAAAAATCTACTCAAAATTTCTTGATTAACAATATACGAAAAGTATAAGAACTAGGAAAATTCAATGTATTTTTTTATTACTTCGTTATAAATATAAGAGACGGATGCGTTTTGTTGAAAATTAGTAAGAAATTCAGATTCAAACAAATGTATAGCTAAAGATATTGCTGCTTCATTTGTATTTCTTAATGATTGTAATACAACACTATCTTTTGAATAGTTTATACACTCAAACAACGTTTGAATAACTAATTGAAATACTTCTTCGTATCCACCAGTATGGTTGAATTTCATATTTCTTTGTTTAATATATGGTATAGAGTCTTTTAACGTTACTGCACCACAATACTCGTCTTTACAAGCATAGTTAATATTCATAATATTCATCATGACGATTGTTCCAAAACACATAGGACAGGGCTCCATTGTCGAATATAACTTATATTCTCTAATATTCTTGTGCTGGGATTTCTTCAAGTGAGACATGGCGATCATTTCAGCGTGTGCCATATTTGTCTCTGATAGTATGGACAAGTTTTTATTATCTTGAACTAAATTCCTTCCAGAAGAAATCACGTTACCTTCTTTATCAACAATGACTGCACCAATTGGAAATATATTTTCATTAAATGACTGCCATGCAAGTTCAAAAGCTATTTGATATGGTTTTTCCAAATTGTTAAAATAGTTCATAATTATCTCCTGCTTCTTTGATTGTTTTTTTATATGAATATTATAAGTTCTTGTAGTCTCCTCTTTGAAGTTGAGACAATAACCCTGTATAGTATATGATTTGAATTTCTATTTTTTCATTCCACATTTGATTTGAAGTATTCGATTTAAACACATAATCTTTTAAAGTTTTTAATCTTGTGATTTTTTTAAAAACAAATTCTAATTGTTCTTCTAAACTCATACTATCTAAATTTGATTGAACTAAATTCTCATATAACCTATATCGATCAAACCGATCAATGTTATCAGCTTCTCCAATTGTTTCAGCTAAAAGGGTCTTTTCTCCTTCAAAATCTGCACTATCATCCACATGAATTGCAATACCAAATAATAGTTCGTGTTTTAGTTTATCATCCAAATCCAAACTCATCACAAATTCTTTGCATATTTGAGCAGATTTTCTTCCGTGCCCTAAATGATCTTCTTTCGATTTCATTTCATAAATATAACTAATGTCATGCAATAGACATCCAATTGTAGTAGCATCAACATCTAAATTTTCCTTTAAAGCAATCTCTTTTCCAATACTTGCTACTCGAAAAGTGTGCTCTAATCTATATTGCTTTGACTGAGGTTTATCTAGTAAATACTTGCTTTTATCAAATAATTCCAATAGATAATTGATTGTTTTATGAATATTACTCAAAGTCATCACCATCCTTTTTATAATTATATCATGTGAAATACTACTTTATGTATAAATTTTATCAAAAATCATTCGAAATTCCAGAAGATATGTTATCGTAAAGAAAAAGCCCAAAGGGCTTTGTTATGCGGTTTATAATAAAAGTTTCATTAAGTGTCTCTTTAATTTACTCTTTAGCTTCTT